>NZ_JAESLA010000013.1:49463-86134 GCF_017892405.1 Staphylococcus sp. GDY8P85P
GGGCCCCAGCAAAGAGAATTTTATCAAGAAATTCTACAAGCAAAGCAAGCTGGGAGTGGACGACGAATTCAAAAGAATTCTGTCCCACTCCCTGTTCTGCTATCTCTTTTTATCTTTCCGTATATCGCTTGTCTTAAATGACGGTGAAACCTTTTCTAAAATATACACACAACGTATAGTTTGTTTATACAATAAAGAAGCCAGTAAATGAATTTATAAAAAACTCATTTACTGGCTATTTTTCTAGGAATTATGTGCCGCTCTCATCTTCATAAGAACTATATTTATAAGCACTCATTTATATTGATTACAGAATTAGAGATAAGATAAATGTCCAAATACAGATGAAGATTAATAATCCAACACTGTAACGTAATGTCATTTTAAGTAATTCTGATTCTTTACCTACTTCTTTAACAGCAGCAGTCGCGATTGCTATTGATTGAGGTGAAATTAATTTCGCTGCTACACCACCCACTGTATTTGAAGCTACGAGTAATGAACCGCTTGTACCAATTTGTTGTGCAACTGATGCTTGAATTGGTGCGAATAATGAGTTGTTATTAACCACTGATCCAGTCATAAATACACCAATCCATCCTAAGATAGGAGATAATACTGGGAAGACATTTCCAGTTTTAGCAATACCTTGACCCATTGCTGCACTTAAACCACCATATGTAGTGATTTTAGAGATCGCAAGAATGAAACAAATTGTTAATACTGGCAACCATAATTCTTTAAATGTGACACCAAATAAACGTCCTGCATCTCCGAAACTTACTTTCTTAGCCATTAACACTGTGATAATGATTGTGATTAAAATTGCTGTACCTGTTTGTCCAATGAAATTGAAACTTAACATGATTGATTTATTAGCCACTTCACTGAATGTACCTGGTAAAGTGAAGTTAAGCACTAATGCTGATAATTTACCGTTTGGTAAGAATAAGTTTTTAAAGAATGGTGCACTCCAAATCATAACTACAATTGTTAAGATAACGAATGGACTCCATGCATACATAATTTCTTTTGCATTATGGTGTTTCGCCGGCTCAGGTTCCACATCTTTTTGCACTCTGAAAATATGTTTTGGTTGGAATTTTCTTGAGAATAAAGCTAAAGCACCCATTGTTACTAATGGTGGGATGATATCAGCTAATTCAGGTCCATTGAATACTGTTAATAATCCTTGCAATAATGTATAAGTTACTGATACAACTAAAATAGCTGGTAATGTTTCTTTAACACCTTTTAAACCATCAATGATAAAGATAAGTAAGAATGGTATAAAGAAGTTAATAATTGCTAATGTTAATGTTGATGTTTGTGATACACCCATTGCATGTACGCCACCTGGTAAGTGAAGTGTATCTACCACACCAACTGGAATTCCGATGGCACCAAAAGCACCTGAAGCAGCATTCGCTACTAAACATAACATTGCAGCTTGTAATGGTCTAAATCCTAGTTGAGCAAGTAATAACGCACAAATTGCGATTGGTACACCAAATCCAGCTGCACCTTCTAAAAACGCATTGAATGCAAAACCAATTAATAATAATTGGATACGTTGGTCTTGTGAAATACTTGTAATACTATCTTGAATCGTGTTAAATTGTCCAGATTCTTGAGTGATTTTGTAAAGTAATACTGCCATCATGACAATATAACCAATAGGTATAATACCTTGATAGAAACCTTCTACAACGCCACCTGTTGCAATACCAAGTGGTAATTTAAAGAACGGGATGGCAATAAGTAATGTAACAACCAAAGTTGTGATTGCAGCGTAAATACCTTTCATTTTAAATACAGTTAAGCATAATAAGAATAGAATAATAGGTACTGCTGCGATTAAGCTAGATAATACCAAATTATCAAATGGATCAAATGTTTGAACTAACATAATTTTGACTCTTCTTTCCTTTAGTTTGTATTAATGAACATTCTAGCGATTTAACAATTGAAATGTGAGCATATTTCTAATTGTTATAAGGTAAATTAGTTTGTCGACAAGTTAATCGTGCTAGATTTCACAAATTTAAGTATTGTGAACTTTTTCACAATAAAAATATACCATCTTTCTACTTAAATGACAATACTATATAGTACTTTTTATAAAATTTTTGTTAAATTTTTAACAAATTAAAATCCTCTTTTTTCAACAAAATTTCCCAAACTTTTTAATTAATAAATGCTACCATTTTTGTAAATATGAATTTTTCTTAGTCACATGGTAAAATATATTTAAGAAATTTAAGAGTTAAAGGACAATGTATGATGATTAAACAAATAAATATTTCAAATATGCGCCATCTTGCATTACAACTAAACAAAGCGAAATCAGCTGGTTATTCACATTTCATTCCTTATTCAAATGATATTAAAATCAATCATGATATGTTGGAAGCTGTCGCTGCAACACATAATTCAATCGCAGTAGACTATACGATAAATAACTTATATTTAAATGACTGTCGCTATTTTGGCGATGATACATTAACTTTTTTATCATGGATGAAAAATATCAATCATTATCCTAATATCATTTTCAATATTGAACGTGCTTTATTCCATTTATCTAAATATGATATCCATTCTATTATGGATTTAGCCGTCGTTACTGTTTTGAAAGATGAAATCGATATTGATAATCATGTCGTTTTTAATTTCATTCATGAATGTCCGACAAGTAATGCTTTTTGGAACTCCTTAGATACATTTGATATTAAAAAAATTAATCACTTTGATTTAAATAAATTAGCTTATATTCATGGACACCCTATTCCATATTCTAAGTTTAAATATCCGGGTAAAGAAGATGAAATGCGCTTTGTAGATAGTTGGCTTATCACTACTAAATTTAAATTACCCAAATGGATTTATAGAAAGATGCAAAATCATGCATTAAAAAAGCATCGTAATCTAAGCTATGTATATGATAAAGATCCTTCAAAAGTTAAAAATCATGTTGTGTTTTTAGGATTTGATTATGGTTATAGAGGTAACTCTAAATATTTATTCAATTATTTTGTGAAGAGAAACCCTACTACTGAAGCTTATTTCATCACAAATGATCGACGTGGACCATACTTTTTACCTACTGATGCAGAAAATAATAAAGAATTAATAGAAACTGCCAAAATTGTCGTTATTGAAAGTTATATGCCCGATGAATTCAAACCAAATGGCACGGTGATTCAATTATGGCATGGAACACCAATCAAAAAGCTCTTCTTAGATAGCAAAGAACCAGACCAAAATAAAAATATCTACAATTATAAGGCACGTAAATATAATAAATGGCTAAAACAAGACTACCTTTTAACAGATTCCGAGGCAGCTACGGGCTTGTTTGAAACAGCATTTCCAAATCAACATACGGAACTGATTTCATATGGTTATCCAAGAATAAGTTATTTATGCCACTATCAAAATGACAAAAATCATCAGAAGAAAATTAAAGATGCCTTAAATGTAGATCGAACAAAGCCAATTTTATTATATGCACCTACTTGGCATGCAGATAAAGATGCTACAGAATTAATGACCATCTCTCCAGAATTATTGGAAGCATACCATGTTATTTTCAAAGGTCATGTTGAAGATGATATGACCCTTCCTGAAGGTGCAATTGAAGCACCAAGTCATATTGAAACACAAGATTTATTATTAGTATCGGATGTTGTAATTACCGATTATTCTTCAATTATCTTTGATGCTTTAACGATTGGCAAAAAGGTATGCCTTTACACACCAAATCATGCGGCTTATCAACAAGAACGTGGTGTATATGATGATGTTATGAATAGTTTAGCTAAAGTTTGGTATACGGATGAGGCATTATTGCACAATAATTTAATACATCATTCATTAACTGATATTTCTAACCATCCACTCGTAAACGATAATAATATGTCGTTAAAAAAATTAACGCAATTGATGCGAGATATCATTAATCATAAATAAGTATGATAAGGGAGTGGGACAGAAATAATATAATGAAGCTATTNNTGACTGAACTGAGAAGGCGCTTAAATCAAGCTTTTCTCAGTTCTAGTCATCCTTGCGGGGGTGGGACGACGAATTTAAAAGAATTCTGTCCCACTCCCTTATCTAGTTTCAACATATTCTATGCTAAACCTTTCTTTCCATGATTAAATCTATATCAACGACATCACCAGTTATAAATTCATGTTGCCCAGTCACTTTGAATCCATGTTTCTTATAAAATGATAATGCTTGTTGATTATGTTCCCACACACCTAACCAAACTTTACTTTTACTGAGTTCTCGAGCTTTATCGAGTGCCAGCTGGATAAATGTGTGCCCTCTTCCTCCACCTTGATAAGTTTTATAGAAGTAAATCCTTTGAATTTCTAAATAGTCCTCACCCATTGTTTCTGTTTGCGCGTCACCAATATTAAGCTTCAAATATCCGGCAATGTGATTATCTACTTTATAAAAGTAATGAAACGAATTAGTATTATTCAATTCATTTAATAATACTGTTTCGTTATAACTTTTCTTAAAAAATTGTTCGAAATCAGCCTCTGTGTATTCACCCTCAAATGTATCGTAAAACGTAGTTTCTGCAATTTGTCTTAAATCACTAACATCTGTAACTTGAATCATCGTTATTTGTTCAGTCATCATTCAATCCCCCTCATTCATCATGAATTACGTATTTTTATTGTATAAATTATTCCCTATAATCGTCTCGCTATTCAATAAATTCGTTTAATTTGTGAACGGCGAAAATTCCTATTGATAATATTTATCAATGAGTATAAAGTAAAGATGATATTATTATATATGATGAGTGAGGTTATAAACATGTTTGTATTAGGAATTACAGGACCAACCAGTTTAGTTGTAATTAGCATCATTGCTTTGATTATATTTGGCCCTAAAAAATTACCACAATTTGGCCGAGCAATTGGTAGTACTTTGAAAGAATTTAAGTCTGCTGCAGAAAATATAGATACAGATGAAAGTCACGATACGCCCAGTAAAGAATCAAAACAACAACGAGAACATACAAAATAGCAATACGCTTTTAGGACACTTTGATGAATTACGCGCTCGTCTCGTCAAAGTGTTTATCGCTTTTATTGTTGCAACCATTATTGTATATATTTCATCACATTGGTGGATGAAACCATTTATACATTATATTAAACGTGCACACGTAACATTACATGCCTTTTCTTTTACAGAAATGATTCAAATTTACATTATGATTATCTTTTTTGTAGCGTTATGTTTAATCATACCCATTGTGTTTTACCAATTGTGGGCGTTTATTGCACCAGGACTTCATGCGTATGAACGAGGTTTTATCATTAAATACAGTTTATGGTGTGCGTTATTATTTATCATTGGCGTTGCGTTTGCGTTTTTTATAGGCTTTCCATTGATTATTAATTTCTCTTTGACATTATCTACCATTTTAAGCATTGAACCAGTTATTGGATTTAAGGCTTACTTACATGAATTAATACGATGGCTACTCATTTTTGGCATTTTATTTCAACTTCCTACGTTATTTATGGGACTTGCTAAATTTGATTTAATAGATGTTAAAGCACTTAAGCACTATCGTAAATATATTTATTTTGGTTGCTTTGTAATAGCGAGTATTATCGCACCACCAGACATCACTTTAAATTTACTCTTAACATTACCACTAATCATCCTGTTTGAGTTTAGTATGCTTATTGCCAGACTATCACATCGCGCCTAAACACAAATAAACCTCAAGCCCTTGTTACATACAGGGCTTGAGGTTTTTATTTGATTATTAATATGTCTTAATGATGCTCAGAAATAGTTTGTTTGTGCTGACGATTTTTGAAAATGAAAAACACAATCAATATAATGTAAATTAATTGCGCTACAATTGACTCAACATTAGGATAAAATCCTATAAAACCAATTGTAGGTAAGCCTTCAATGCCATGTTGTGGTAATGTTCCTAACAATTGAAGTTTCTGAATACTTACACCAAGCATTTTGAATGCCATTACAAAAATTAAAATTGAAAGCACTCTAAAGATGTAATATATAGGTATAAGTTTGACTATGAATCTAAATAGTAATGCAAAAATGATCAATATAACAATCGCTAATGCAATACCAATCACGAAATCCATTGTCGTAATGCTACCTATCATACCCATATAGAAAATGATAACTTCTACACCTTCACGCAGAACAGAAATCAAACCAATTGTACCTAACAATACTAGGTTGCCATTACTTATCGCATTTTGGTACATATTTTGAATCATGTCATTCCAACGTTTAGCACTTGAACGTCTATGCATCCAAATACCAACCACATACATTAAAATAACTGCGATAATGCCAAGTGTAGCTTCCATGCCTTCACGTAATAAGCCATTATTTCCAAGCGTTTGAATGAAGACTACAGCTAAGGTAATACTTAGAATTAATCCCAATATTGCCCCACCAATAACACTAGCCGTACCTTTATTGTCCTTAACATTGCGTGTCATTGTCGTTAATGTCATAATGACTAACAATACTTCTAACCCTTCACGTAAGAAGATGATCATGACATCTACAAATGTATAGCCTTCTTGACCTACAGTGTCTTTAATATCTTTATTAATATCTTGTAAGCCTTCTTTAACGCGATCTTTATTGCTTTGATCTAAAATACTTTGGTAATAAGGTATCTTATCTTCAATTGTCGTATATAATGTGCCATTTTTAGTTTGAATTTTACCCTCTACATACGGCCAAATTTGAACAAATTTAGATAATGCTGCATCAGTTTGATCTAAGTGATTATCTTCTATCCCTTTAATCGCTTTATCTAACTCATCATTAAGTTGTGTTACTTTATATTTTCCATTATCTGCGCTAGATTGTTTTTGATCCACTGTATCAATACTTGTTTTGAATGTTGTCCAAGCATTGTCTACTTTTTTAGTATCTAATGGTTCTTTTTGAATGGCAACACGTAACTGCATTAAATTAACTTCAATTTGACCATATTTACCTTCGTCATAATTTCTGATGGCAGTTTCATGCGTTGTCCAAATTTGATTCAAACTATTATTAATTGATTGTAATTCGGCATCATTTTTATGTTTAATGGCCTTCTTGATTGGTTCATCTTTAGCATCAACTTGTTGCTTTAATGTTTTAATTTCACCGCTAATATCTTTTGTAGAGACTGCTTCTTCATAAGCGATTAATGATTTTGTTAAATCAGAAAGTTTGTCAGCTTTCGCTTCAGTTGAAGACGCTTTATCTACCGCTTCTAATTTTGACTTTACGTCTTTACCTTCTTTGTTATCTTTAATATTTAAAGATTTCACTTTTTCTTTAATATCAGCGAGTGCATTTTGCTTTTCTTGATTGCTTTTAGCTTTATCTTCTATCGTTGATTTTGCATCAGTTATCGCCACATACACATCACTGATTTTACTATCATCTGCAGCACTAACTTGATGTGGTGGAACCATTCTAATAACGGTGAGAATAAGGATTAACACAGCGATTAATTTAATTAAATAAGGTTTCACCGATGTAACCTCCCTTTTTGACACCTGGCAATACAAGGAAGGATGCAGAACCTCGATGTGTAATATATTCATTAAGCTTATCACTATGACCTAAATTATTTTGAATATCTATAAACTGTTGTGTTGATTTTTGGAAACAAATGAACATTAAACCTGTTTCTAACGCGCCAGTTTTCGCATTTGTTCCATCATTATAATTATAGGCACGACGTTTAATAGATGTTTTAACTTCACGTGCTAGACGCGCATGCGCATTAGGATCGATAACATATTGGCCACTGCTATCTTTCGCATCTAAATCAATATTGTCGAATTCTTTTTTTCCAGTTAATGGTGCACCTGATGCACGTTTACGACCAAATGTTGCTTCTTGTTCTTCTAATGACGTTCGGTCCCAAGTTTCAATATGAATTTGAATACGACGAATAATACAATATGTACCATTTTTAGCCCATCCATCATCGATAAACACATACTTTTTAAGTTCATCATTTTTGCGTGGATTCACTGTACCATCTTTAAATGCCATTAAATTCCTTGGTGTTTCTTCAAGCTTTCCAGATACAAAGCCATTCTGAGACCACTTCATTTTAACTACATCTCTAAATGGTCGAATCAAGTTGTGAATTGCATGAAATGTAACTTGCGGATCGTTTGAACATGCTTGAATCATGATATCGCCATCACTGTACTCATCATCTAACTGATCATTTGGAAAATGTGGTAAATCCTTAAATCCTGCTGGGATTTTAGATGACATACCGATTTTCTTTAGAAAAGATTTACTAATACCAAACGTTAATGTTAATTTACTAGCCCCTAATCCTATTGATTCGCCAGTATCTACGGGTGGTAATAATTCATTATGACTATCTTTAGCAGCTGGCGCACCATCTGTCATGTTTACTGACATTTGCGTCCATTTTTTAAACATATCTTTAATTGCATTTTTATCTTTGGTTTTTAAATCTAGTGAGACAAAGTTACAATTTTTTTGTGTTGGCGTTGTGATACCTGCTTGTACACGACCATAAAATTCGAAAGCATCTTTGTCTTCATTCTCAGGTGTATCGAACATCAATTTAAATGAAAGGATACTACCTGCGCCACTAGCACCGATCACAACACCGGCGCCACCTATACCAAGCATTTTTAAGAATGAACGGCGGGAAACTTGGTCATTTTGTTTATCATCTACATTACTCATTCTGTAACCACAGCCATTTTACTTAGTGGTTCACCAAGTGAATTCACAGCATCTGATAATGCTTTTCTATCTTCTTTGGTTACTGCACTATAATCTTTATAACCGTCGCCATCTTTATACTTATCTAGCAATTGATTAACTTTATCGAAATTCTTTTGAATATCTGAACTTAATTTTTTATCTTTTTTATCCAATTCTGGTTTGAATAATTCATAGATTTTTTGTGCACCTTCAATATTTGCCTTGAAATCATATAAATCAGTATGAGAATAAATTTCTTCTTCTCCAGTAATTTTAGAAGTTGAAACTTCATTTAATAAATCAACTGAACCTTGTAGCATTAATTTAGGTGTAATATCTAAAGTATCTGCTTTCGCATCTAATTCTTTAGCATCTTTTAATAATTGATCAGCATCTTTTTTAGTTGTTTCATCTATTTTATTGTCTTGATAAAGTGACTTTTCAATTTTATGATAGCCTGTCCATTGATCTTCTTTTTTCTCTTCTTTCATATCTGCTAAACGCGCATCAATCTTAGGATCTAAATCACCAAAAGCTTCTGCGACAGGTTCTGATCTTTCATAATACATACGCACTTTAGGATATAATGCTTTAGCTTTATCCATATCATCTGCTTTAATTGCCGCAACAAATTTTTCTGTGCCTTCTAAGAATTTATCAAGTTGGCCATCCGTATATTTTTCATATTCTTTGGTAGCTTTTTGTAAAGCGGCTTTGTTCTCACCTTTACTGCTTTGTGACTGCTTGTCTTTGCTACTATCGTCACTGTGACCATTATTGTCACAAGCTGCTAAAAGTAACGATGATGCGAGTAAAATAGTTGGTAATTTTTTCATTATGTATTCACCTCAATATAGTTTAGGCGATTATCATTTGAAGATGATTCGTGTTAGTAACCTTACGCTATATTTAACACCAACTCACAATCATGGTTATAACGTCTTTTATATTCATATAAACACTTTTAATTTTCAATTGATAATCATTATCAAATTTATTATAGGTTTACCCCTTTGATGTGTCAACAACAATTCAAATACAATTTTAACTTAAAAATTTTTTATCTTTTTAAATTATTCATCTTTACTCATTTAACTAAGAGAAAGTATAGAACAATTGAGATGCGGGTATTATAACCTTACGAAGTTTAATATAAAGGAGTCACATAATATGAAAGAACAATTTAAAGCTTTTATAGTAGACAAAAATGAAGATGGAAGTGTGAAACCTGACTTTACTCAAATAACTATGGATGATTTACCAGAAGGTGACGTCTTAATCAAAGTTCATTATTCTGGAATTAATTATAAGGATGCCTTAGCTACAACAGATCATAATCACATTCTAAAATCATACCCGATGGTACCTGGTATCGATTTAGCAGGCGTTGTAGTTAAATCAGAGGATTCAACGATTGATGAAGGCGAGGAAGTGATTGTTACAAGCTATGATTTAGGTGTCAATCATTATGGTGGTTTCAGTGAATATGCACGTGTAAAATCGGAATGGGTCGTTCAATTACCTGACAATCTGTCGTTAGAAGAGGCTATGATTTATGGTACAGCAGGTTATACAGCTGGATTAGCAATTGAGAAATTAGAAAAAGCTGGTTTTATGACATTAGAAGGCGGTAAAGTCCTTGTACGTGGGGCATCTGGTGGTGTTGGTGCATTAGCTGTTCTGATGTTATCTAATTTAGGATATCACGTTGTTGCTAGTACTGGTAATAAACATGCAGTAGATAAATTAGAAACCTTGGGGGCAAATGAGATTATTGATCGTATTACACAAAACGATGATAAGCCACTTGGTTCTAGAACTTGGCAAGCTGCCATTGATCCAATCGGTGGAAATGGTACACCTTACGTCACAAATCGTATCAATAATAATGGTGGTGTCGCATTGATTGGGTTAACCGGTGGTGTGTCATTTGATGCAACTGTTTATCCATTTATTTTGAGGGGTGTCAGCCTTGTCGGAATTGATTCTGTATTTACACCTATGAAACTCCGCGAGCGTGTTTGGAGACGTTTAGCGACGGACTTAAAATCGAATCAACTACATGATATTAAGCAAATCATCACATTTTCAGAATTACCAGAAGCGATTGAAACCGTATTAAATCATGACAATTTTGGTCGTATTATCATCGATTTTAATGCATAATAAACAAGCACTAGGACAATCAAGTATGATTTGATTCGTCCTAGTGCTTGTTATAGTTAAAATACGATATACATACCACCTGATTTTGGCTCTGTGGATGTAAACCCAAATTTTTTATAGAGTTGATCGGCTGGGTAATCCGCAATCAAACTCACGTAAGTCCCCTTTTCAGCGACGGAATGTAAATATGACATAATTTGCTCTAATATGATTCTGCCACAACCTTGGCCTTGATAGTCTGGATCAACGGCTATATCTACAATTTGAAATGCCGTTCCACCATCACCAATGACTCTGCCCATGCCTATCAGTTGTTGGTCATCATAAATGGTAATATTAAAACAACTATTAGGTAAGCCTTTGCGCGCTGCAGCTATTGACTTTGGGCTCATACCTGCCTTAACTCTTAAATGACAATACGCCTCAGCTTCTGGTGCTTCATGAGAATATCTAATCATCGTAATCCCCCTTGGTTAATTTTATAAATATTGTTTAATAACAGCCTTATTAGATTCTTTAAATACGTCATTATGACTTGAAACATATCCTTCTTTGTATGCATCAGGGTCAATATACGTTTTAGCTAGATTCGCTGCATTTCCAGCATCACTAAAAGCGCTTGTGATAAGATGCACTTTAGCATCATGGTGTACGATATCGCCACAAGCAAAGATGCCAGGAATACTCGTTGTTGTATTACCAAATCCTTTAACACGATAGTCATCATATAAATCAAGTTTAGATGTACAATCTGTTAATAGTGGATTCTCATGATCAAAGCCATGACTAATTATAACGTCGTCAAACGCTCGAGTGATTACTTCACCAGTCTCACTATTCTCAAGTGTCACTTCTTTAATACATTCACATTGATTGTCACCAATTAACGCTTTAATTTGTGTTTTAGGCATTAATGTCACATTTAGTGATTCAAGTACTTGAATCATCGCTTCGTAACCTTTAATATCTGACTTTCTATAAACTAATGTAATTGAATTGGCGATATTTGCTAAATCTCTTGCCCAGTCTAAAGCCGTGTTACCACCACCAGAAATCAATATATCTTTATCTTTAAATTTAGAAAATGATTGAACAACATAATGTAAATTCGTTAAACGGTACCGTTCAGCATCTTTAATTTGAAGTGGTTTCGGATTAATTATGCCACCACCAACTGCAAATATGACAGATTTTGATTCATAGATGTGACCACGATCTGTTTCGACTTCAAAATGTCGTTCGGCTATTTTACGTATATCTGTGACACGTTCGTTCAAATTAACTTTAGGGTTAAAATGTAATCCTTGGTCGATCAAGTCTTTAATAATCTCAAAGCATGGTTTCGGAGCGACGCCACCAATATCCCAAATAATCTTTTCTGGATAGATTTGCATTTTACCACCTAGTTTATCTTGAACGTCAATGATTCGCACTGACATACCTCTTAGTCCCGCATAGAAACTTGCAAATAACCCAGCAGGTCCGCCTCCAATAATTGTTACATCTTGCATTATTTATCCTCCCAAGATTATGTCCCTTTTCAAATGATAATAATTATCATTATTTTGCCTATATTATACAATATGTGCATATATTATTGAAGAAAATCATATTTTAAATCATCGTAATCATACTTTAATTTTTAAAAAAAGACTTTCCATACATAACACTCACGTGCTATTAATATGAAAAGTCTCCCTATTATCAATTAATCTCTTGGTTCTTTTATAGCTGCTTGTCGAATTAAGAAAAATAATAATAATAATCCGGCTAGCATACCTGTATGACCGATACCGGCAAACCCAGCAAATGCTTCCGGGGAAAAGCTTTTTCCTAATACTTGGAAAGTGCCTTTCGTTACCATCATACCAATCGTTACAATGACACTGATGTTATAAACATAGTAGAACCAGTTAAATAAGTAATAACTACTTAATTTGAATACCTTCTCTAGGGGTATAAGAATTAAAAACATAAACATACCTAAAATAAGTGTATGCGTATGTACAATAGATAATTGTGTATCGCCCGTAAAATCATGTGCTTTTGTCAACTCTCTATAGTAGAACCCACTAATGAGCCCTAAAATCATGTAGACTAAAAACGCATATAATAATCGTCGCATAAATAATGCCTCCCTCACACTAATATTATAATTTATTATCGTTAACTTTAAAGTGACAATATATGCAATATTGCGTTACATCATTGTCATTGCAGTAGCGTTTAGGGAGTTGGACTAGAACAGACAAATTATAAAGTAACGCGCTTAAGTGTTAAGTTAATTACTTTATATTGACTAAGTATCCTTTTGTCCTTGACTCACTTAACATTATTTATTTCTTGAATGTTTAAATAGTGCTACTAATGATAATATAATGGCAATAATTGAAACGATCCATAAAGCAATTGAACCACCTGAAGATTGTTGCGCACTAGCAGTATCTTGTGATTTTTCATCTTTCGTTTCTACTGCATTAGCGTTCTTTTTAACTTCTAACGTTGGTGCTGGGTGTTCACTATCTTCTTTACCAGTCCATTTGACTTTATCATCATTATCATAGGTTTGAATAGCTTTGAATTCATACTTGCCTTCATCTTTAGGGCTAGCTACAACAATTGGGAAATCCATAAATTCATCAGGTCCAATCCCTTTACCTTTAGCTGTCCAAGTAATTTTAGTGATATTACCTTTTTTATCTTTATCTATTTTGTGTTTATAACCATCCACTGGTTGAATATTAACAACTTGTACTTCTTTTGGAACTTCTAATTCCACTTTTTCAGTATGATCTTTTTGTTCTACTGGCACTCTTACATCTACTTTTTCATAGGATTCAGGATCCACTGCTTTAGGATTCAAAGTGACGTGTGCGTCTGCCACTTTAAAGAAACCTAGTGCAAAAAAGAGTATGAAACTTGTCGCTAATAATTTTTTAATCATCTTTTTTCTCCTTTTTATGGAATACTAATTTGGCTCATAATTACGCCGATCAAAATAAGCACAATACCAATTACAACTTCTATAATAAGTGAAGATTTATTGACTCTATGACGTTTGTTAAGTGCACGTGTTGTTTGCAATAATCCTAGTATCATCATGATTAACGTACCAATGACTTTAACTAATAAGAATACCGTCCACGTTTGCATATTTGTCCAAATTGATAAAATATTTGTTTGATCAATAGACATTAACACGCCTGAAATAATGATAATCCCTACTGCTGCAGCATTAACTTTAAACAATATTTCACGTAATAAATCTACAGCGTCTTTCTTACGTGTAAATACTGAAATTAATAAATAACATAGTGCGCCTAACCATAAACTGATACCTGTTAAATGAAGCGTTCTAAGTATAATTGACCATAATGGCACACTTTGTGACCATGCATGACCTGACATACTCATTGCTAAAATCATAGCAATAGAAATCATCCAATACCATGATTTCTCCATATTTCTTAAGACGAATAAGCCACTTAATACGATTAACGCAATGGCACTTAATATATATGGAAATTGCGTTATCACGCTAGGTTGAAGTGATAATATGTCATCTAGTACATCTGAAGATAATGTCATTAAATAGAGTATAAGCGACATTAAATAGGCCATCATCATGATTAAAGATACTGCAATATGTCTAGGAAAAACATCAAATGTTGATAAATTATTACGACGTGCAATACCATTCAACCAGTATAGCCCTACAAGTATGATTGTTGCACCTTCCGCTATGTATCTAAATAGACCAAACCAGAAATCAGGTGTTTCATAAAAGGCTGGAGATGTATCGACACCACTTGCTGTCTTTTCACCTACTGAAAATTCAAATCGATCGCTAATCTCATGCCCATCAGCGGATACGGTATGCCATTCTATTTGCTGTGTACCATGTTGAACTTTATCAGTTGGAAATGAGAGCGTTTTGGAATGTCCCGTTGTAGTAGGATCTATATCGCCTACTTTATCCCCTTTATCATTGTATAATGTGATTCCCGAATATTCAGCATTCACTGGCTCATTAAATGTTAACTCTATAGCATCAGGTTGCTTTGATATCACCCCATTTTGTGGTGGTGTTGTTTTTTCCAAAGTTGCATGCGCAGATGCGACATTTTGAAGTGTTGGAATTAACAATAATAAAAACATCATTACCAATGCCAAAGCTACTTTAGAACTTCGTTGTAAATTCACCATTGCCATCCTCCCATAAAATTTTGCTCATTCATTTATGATAAAATAATGTGTGCTATTTAACAATAATTATTCTAATTTGTCACTTTTTATCCAAAAATAAAAACTGGCAGTAGTTGGGACATAAATAATATAGTGATGCTATTGGGGAAATTCGCAGTAGCTGACTGAACTGAAAAGGCACTTAAAGCAAACTTTTCTCACTTCCAGTTATCCTTGCTTACGAGGCCCCAGCAAAGAGAATGTCACTAAGAAATGCTACAAGAAAAGCAAGATGGGAGCGGACGACGAATTTTAAAAGCATTCTGTCCCACTCCCTCCTTATTACTAGACTTCTATTAACTCAAATTTCAAACTCAATCTTCATTATAAATCGTTTTATGCGCTTGAATTTATATTGTTAATCTTTTAGTCATTTTATTAAGCTTCAATTAAAGATGCTGTATCAACTGTTAAGCGATTTCTTAAGGCATATACAATAAACATTGCTAACAAAGCACAAACTGTTTCAGCGATTAATAACGACCAAATGACACCAGCTAATCCAAATAAACTATTTAAAACAAATAGAACTGGAATAATAACTGTCCCTTGTGCGATAGCCATAATCGTAGCACCGCGACCCTGTCCTGTAGCTTGCAACATACCTGTAAATAAGAAACCAATACCATTTAGAAGTAATGATGTCATAGTAACTTTTAAGATAAATGTAGCTAAGACGACAATTTGTGGGTCTGTACTGAACAATTGAACGATGGTATGACCAGCTAAAAGAACGACAGTCATACAAACGGCAAATATAACTGCAATAGACATGATGACTACTTTAATTGTATCTTTCATTCTAGTTTTATTCGCTACGAAATTGTACGCGATAAGAGGGACAACACCTTCTGAAAGCCCCATAATAATTAATTCAGGAAATTGAACGAGTCTAAATGAGATGCCGTAACTTGCGATAGCATAGTTACCATACGTTGCCAAGAATAAATTCACGACCAAACCTGTTACGCCCATCAAGATAACCATTAAGAATGCAGGTATACCAATTTTAAATATTTCTTGCATTATCGCTTTAGTCGGTTTGGCATGTTTAATATTAAGTGATAACGTTTCATTTTTTCTAGAAAAGTAAACAATGAAAAAGATTGCTGCGACCACGTTTGAAATAGCAGTACCTAATGCTGCACCGACGACATCTAAATGTAATCCAAAAATCAAAATCGGATCTAAGATGATATTTATGCCAACACTTGAAAGCATACCAATCATCGAAATAATTGGTTTACCGATTGCTCTAGCAAATTGCTCTAAAACAAAAAATAAAATAACAAACGGTGTACTTAAAAATTCAATTTTTAAATAGTCACTCGTATAGTTCAACGTTTCACCACTGGCACCAAGTATACTCGCAATTTGGTCCGTAAATGGTAGCGTTATGATAGCAATAACAAGTCCCAATACCAAACTACTATATATTGAGAAGCTACTTACATAATGACTTTTAGTGTAATCTTTCGCACCAAGTAAACGTGATATGTAAGTCCCGCCTCCTACACCAAATAAATTACCAAATGCCATGAGTACTGCAAATATAGGTAATGTTAAAGATATCGCTGAAATCATGTGGCTATTATCTAAAAAGCCAATAAAGTATACATTTAAGATACCGTAAATCACACTTAATAATGAGCCTATCATCATCGGTAATGAGAAATGCATCATCGCTTTAAATATAGATGCTTTCTCAAAGTAAAATAATTGTTCGTCTTTCATTTCCATAATCTCCTTATATTAGATATCTAATAATTAGATATCTAACTATATTTCCAAAATAATTGCTAGCTGCTATTCCAACATTACTTTAAATTTCAGCTAGCTTTAATAATCAATTTTCTGTTTTAATATTATTCAGCATGCGTTCAAATAAGCTTTTAAGTTGTTGCTTTTCATTCTCATCAAAATCTTTGACAAGTATACTTTCAATATCGTCGAAGATGCTGACAAAAGATTCAACCAGTTGCGTTCCTTCTTTAGTTAATTTCAAATTCTTACGTCTGGAATCCTCAGGATCTACCATCCTATAAATAAGTCCTTTATTCTCCAGACCTTTAAGTATTGAACTTACCGTTGACCCTTTTCGTTTAAATGTCTTTAATAATTCATTTTGTGTTATGCCTTGGTCTTTATGTCTGTATATATAACCTAACGTATGACTTTGTTCTTGTGTGACATTATACTCATCTAGTTTCCGATCAGCGTAATGTTTCATCTCATGCGCCAACATTCTGACTAAATATTGATAGGTAGCCTCCATCGTCTCACTCCATTTCGTTAGATGTCTAACGAATATAATACGCCGATTCTTATAATAGTCAACCGATATATTAAAGTTTAAATTTTCAGTTTATTTTATTTTCAAAAAAGCCTCAAATTTAGCACGTTCATGCCAAATTTGAGGCAAATAACTCCATTCCTATGATGGAATTTCAGTACGTTTATTACTATGTTTTCTTACGATAGCAGCAGTTAAACTAGAAACTGCACCAAAAATAATAAATCCTATCATCATCCACATCGTTGCATTCATTTCAATATGACTACCCATGTAGATAATTTCTCTAAGGGTATTTGTATAATGTGTGAATGGATCAATTTTATAAACCCAACCTTGATATGCTTTAGGTAGCATTTCTTTAGGTAATGTGACTAATTGCATACTAAAGAACATTAAAATGACAAAGATTGGAATAGATTTCATTCCTAACCAGACCATGATACCTAGAATTAATCCGATAAATCCAAGTATTGAAATAGCTAAGAAGAGTGCTACTCGGTTTGTATGATTAAAATCGAATCCTAATACACCATGCATGAAGTACACATAAGCGAAACTTGCAGCAAATGCTGTGATTACAGCTAATAACATTTGGCCTAATGACGCAATAATTCTGTGTTGAATTTTAAGGTTATTACTTGTTCTGAAAGCAAAGAATAATAATACAGATGTTACAAGTGATCCCATCCATACTGGCATGAACATTAAGAACGGTGCATTACCGCC
Organism: Staphylococcus sp. GDY8P85P; assembly: GCF_017892405.1. NCBI lineage: Bacteria > Bacillati > Bacillota > Bacilli > Caryophanales > Staphylococcaceae > Staphylococcus > Staphylococcus sp. GDY8P85P. The sequence goes on from NZ_JAESLA010000013.1 coordinate 67,687, forward strand.
ACCTTGATGGTCTTTAACTTTATTCAACTCTTGATTATCCACTTTAACAGGGTTAGTGATACCTTTAATGTCTGATGCGCTCACTTTTATATCTTGTTTTTCTAATGTGCTAAGACTTTGTGATGTAATTTGTTTATTCAAATTATCACCCATGCCATCAAGCACATTACCAGTAATCGTAGCTGCTTGCATGCTTGCACCTTTATTTACAATCGTTTTAAATGTTGCTTGTTTCACATCAACTTTTTGGTTACCCATTTTTTGTTGCATTTGTTGAACGGCAGCTGCAGGGATTTCACCTGATTCAACTTTTTCTTTCATTTCTGCCTTTTTACTATCCATCACTACTTTTTGTGTTTTACTCATTGCATTTTTAGAAAAGTCTTTATTAAAAATAGCTACCCCATAGTATTTTTCATCTTTAATACCTTTTTTAATATCTGATTCTTTATCAACTTTAACCCATTTAACTGTATCAGAATCACTATCCATTAATTTATCTTCAATTTTTTTCCCGATATTTACTTTATTACCTTGAATGTCTACACCTTTATCATTGTTTACAACGGCTATTGGCAATTGTTTTGGTTTTGGATTAAACGCTGGATAAAATGCCAAAGAGAAAATAACTAATAATAATATCGCTGCAATAGGTGCAAGCCATAATAGTTTACTTTTAAAAATATTCATGAAATCTAACCTCCTACAATTTATTGAACAATGTGTTGAATATTTAATACTTTGTAAATTATAATGAGATAGTCAAAAATAAACAATAATCAATTATTCAAATACTGTGTGTTATTGAACAGATTGTACATTTTTGTCTATCTATTATTAGGAGGTCGATATTTTATGAAAGAAGATAGGAGAATACGAAAGACGAAGTCAGCTATTAAGCGTGCTTTTACTGACCTTTTAAAGCGTAAAGACCTCGACAAAATTACTGTTCAAGATATTTCTGATCAAGCAGATATTAATCGTGGTACATTTTACTTACATTATGAAGATAAATACATGTTATTAACCGATATGGAAGATGAATGTATATCCCAAATTTGGACATCGACTCAATTTAATCAACTCGATATTAGTTCACCAGAAAATACCGCTGAAGATTTTATAAATAATGTTTTGACTAAGGTATTACAACATATCTCTGATAACATGGAGTTTTATCATACGATTCTTCAGCTAGAACGTAAAAGTAGACTTGAAGAAAAAATTCATTCCTTAATGAAAGAAAATATGCAAAAATATATTAGTATTAATCATGAGATTGATGGTATTCCTGAAATGTATTTTCATAGTTATGTTTCAGGGGCTACCATTTCAATTATCAAATATTGGGTACAGGATGATCATCGACTCTCTGTAAATGAGTTAACCAAACATATTTTTAATATCATTTATAATGGGCCGCTACATATTATGATCCAAAATCATTATGAACGTACTCAATCCAACTGAGACTAAATGAATATGAAAGGAATCATTAACCATGCTAACTGCATATAAACATTCAACAAACAATGACATCGTTGAAACGACTTTAGACCACTCTGCATCATGGATTAATGTTGTAGAACCTGATAGAGAAGAAATTGAACAATTAATAGAAACGTATAACGTACCTGAAGATTTTATCCGAGATCCATTAGATGCGGATGAAAGTGCACGTATCGAATATGATGATGACACAGGTTACTCACTTATCATTATCGACTTACCCATCGTCAGTTCAACCAATCGTCGTGTCTTATCATTCGTTACCATTCCATTAGGTATTGTTATTGGAAAAGGACTCATTTTAACAATCTGTGATGCTGAAAATGAATTTTTAGAAAATTATGCGCGACAAGATAATGTGAATTTAAATTTCCATAGTCGTTTTGCATTGGATATCTTATTAACAATTTCAAACCACTACAACAGAAATTTACGACTCTTAAATAAATCGCGAATCCGAATTGAACGTGAGTTAAAAAATAATATTACAAATAAACAATTATATAAATTAATGGAAGTTGAAAAAAGTTTGGTTTACTTCCTTGCCGCTTTAAAAGGTAATGACACTATCATTAAAAAATTGTTCCGATTACCTGCCATCAAACGCTTTGATGAAGACGAAGATTTATTGGAAGATTTAGTGATTGAGAACAACCAAGCGATTGAAACGACAGAATTATATACGGGAATTCTGGAGAGTATCACAACGTCATATTCTTCATTATTATCAAACGAAATGAATAATATTATGAAGACACTGACGCTCTTTACAGTATTACTCACTTTACCAACACTTGTCTTTAGTTTCTTCGGGATGAATGTCCCACTTCCACTCGATGAAAAAAGCTATACATCATGGCTATTTATTGTAGGTATTTCACTTATACTTGTTACAATTGTGAGTATCTTCTTATGGCGAAAACAAAAATTATAACAACACAAAAACCGGTCTTCTGAGACATTCAGAAGACCGGTTTTGTTATTCAGCGGTAGCTCGATAAGCGTTTCGTCGGGATAAAATAAATGTTATCGCTACAGATACAATAAAGGCAATCAACATACCAACAAAGTAATGTAACCACCCTGCGTGTGCTGGATTAATTGAAATAAACCCTGGTAATCCTGCTGTACCTAAAGCGATGGCTTTAACTTTAAAGAATGAAATATAAGCCGAGCCTATAGCAGAACCAATAATTGCGCCAATAAATGGATATCTTAATTTAAGATTCACACCAAACATCGCTGGTTCTGTAATTCCTAACAATGCTGAAACACCTGCTGCTGAGGCAACACCTTTTAACTTTTTATTATTTTTAATGATGATAAATGCTGCGAGTGCCGCACCACCTTGTGCCACGTTAGACATGGTTGCGATTGGGAAGATAAATGATCCGCCTGTTTTCGCTTGATCAGCAATTAACGTTGTCTCTACAGCAATAAAACTATGATGCATACCTGTAATAACAATTGGTGCATAGAATAAACCAAAGATAAATCCACCAATGGCACCACCAAAGTCATATAACCATGTTAAGCCATCTGATAACCAATACCCAAGTTGTCTAGTTATTGGACCTACAAATAAAAATGTTAAAAAGGCTGTTACTAATATAGATAATAAGGGTGTTAATAAATTATCTAATACTGTAGGAATCACTTTTCGTAAGCCTTTTTCAATCGTAGCTAAAATGTAGGCAGCGACCAACATTGGTAATACTTGTCCTTGATAACCAACTTGATTAATATGTAGACCAAACAAGTCCCAATGTGGAATGGCTTTACCCGCTTCTACAGCTTTAGGAAAATCATAAGCACTCATTAATGATGGATGTACTAGAATCATACCTAGTGCTGCACCCAAGAAAGGGTTACCTCCGAAGCGTTTCGCTGCACTAAATCCAATTAGTATAGGTAACAGCGTAAACGGTGCATTCGCAAAAATATTAATCATATCTGCTAAGCCAGCAAATTGACTATGAACATCTATCAACGATTGATGATCATAAAAGAGATCAGGTGCAGTTAATATATTGTTAATCCCCATTAATAACCCACCAGCTACAATGGCTGGAATAATAGGAACAAAAATATCTGAGAGCATCTTCACGAATCGCTGTAATGGATTCATATTTTGCGTTGATTTATCTTTTACATCTGACGTTGTTGAAGCTTCTTTACCTGTTATACGTTCAAGTTCATTAAACACCTTATTAACCGTACCCGAGCCAATAATAATTTGGTATTGACCACCTGTTGAGAATGTTCCTTTAACAACATCCATGTTTGATAAAGCATCTTCATCTACCTTACTTTCATCGTTGAGCACAAGTCTTAATCTTGTAGCGCAGTGCGCCATTGCATCTAAATTGTCTTCACCGCCTATAGCCTCAAGAATATCTTCAGCTGACTTTTTATAGTTCATTACTTTCCCTCCTATTGAATGGAACCGGTTCTATTTATTAATTTGATTGTAATCGGTTCCAAAAAATAACGCAATACGCTTTTTTATTTTCACCATTTGTTCATATTTAAGGTTCATGATATAAACTTTCGGGAACGAAATAAATGACGATACAACATTTAGTAAGCGAGGCGATATTTGATGAAAGAACGTGGCTATATCGAAAAATTATGGCGCGAAGAAAAATATAATGTGTTATACCACAGTCAACAACATTATAATGCTATTCGCGAACTGCTTAAACAGTCCCCTACTTTACCAGACGTTCAGCAGGCAATTGATGTCGCACTTAACACAACACCATCACATGGAACGATGATAAATGCGTATGATCATATGTGGGGATATTTCAAACATAAAGCAAATGACCTTGAAAAAGAGCGCGCAGCCAAGCTTAAAGCTGATTTTAATCAAGGCATCATTCAGAGCACTGATTTGTTAATATTTTTAAAACATTTAGCCGATAAATATCATGTGTCCTACTTACAAAATAGTACACTTCTTAATATAGAAGCGTAGCGAATCATGTTGAGATTGACTTGCGTTACGTAGCATTTCAAACTTTTTTATCAATACCGTTAACTAGGCATGTCCATGTGTCATTCCGGCTATAGTTCAAAACACGTTTGTTGTGTTCTTATTTCTATAAAAAAAGTTGAGACGACGTAAATGTTGTCCCAACTTTTTTTAAATTAATTCTGTTTTTCTGCAAAATATTATTCTTGATGGTTTCACTTATAATTAAATCTGTATATTTAAGGAAAATAGATATAAAAACTGTTGCTTATGCATTAGTGATTTAGTAATTGGGGGGAGTTAGGCTCCTTAATAATATACACTAGCATGCTACTGCTAATACCTGTGCTAATGACACATATACATTTCTTATTCTATGATGTATAAATCTAAGCTGTGATGTCTGACTGTTATTCCACTTATTCGTGCTCGTATTCGGTCTTGTTGTTTAATCATGCTGTTCATGAGCAAAACTTCTATATGACCTATAAAGTTATAATAAACTTCAATTGTGTAGGATGGAAATTTCATGATGTTATGTCTTAACGTCATATAGAAGTGATAAGTTTAAGTTGTTGATTGTATATGCATCATTAACATGAATGTGATGGCAGATTTTAATCTCAATCATTTAATTATAGGCTTATCTTGATGTATCAATATTTTATGTTGTGATGTCATGATGTTGATACAGAATTAATAAATATAGGATTTCGTAATTATTAACTAAATCAATGAGAATGGTATTTAATTAAAGCTATCGCGAAATCTATATATAGTATGCCTTAAATTAAGTTGTTCTACGCTATTAAAATTTTCCAAATAAGCGACGCTATATTTTCAATTTTTTAATTAAGTTGCTTCTAAGAGAAAATTTTTACCGCTTTCACAAGATAGTAGCGAAATTTTTTTATTTTTAGTTATTAATTTTTTCTTACTTTTAATTTATAATTACTTTTATTATTACATCACAATGTCAATGTGTTCTACACCCTTTCAAAACATTGATATATAAGTATATTTAGTTTGATTTTTGAAAAATGATTATCCATAGCATTGCCCTTTATTTCAATAATCCGCCCTTTTTTCGCCCTCTGTTTTAAAATATATTTACTTTTAAATATTATGCTATTTGCAGTTCATTAAAACTAAAAAAACCACATCAATTAAGATGTGGCGAAAGGGGTTCGAAAACATCTTTCAGGGGAGAATGTTTTCAAAATGATATCGTTGACTTACAATAGTATCTAAAGATACTAATCTAAAACACGCTCTCTCTTTTCGAGAGTAAGTAAATCATAACATAAAAATTGAGGCAATCGCTAGGATTTGCCTCAATAAAAGGAAAAGTTTGAGAAATGCTTGTGTTAAAACATTTCTATATGTTGAAGGGAATTCAACATATATTTAGTTTACCACATAACCATATATTTAAAAACTTATTTTTTATATTTCAATTAATGTACACTCACCATCATAGTCAATATTCATAGTATAAAAAAAGGGGCCTTCAGCCCCTCGAGTCTTATGCCGTATACTTAACAAAGTTAGAGATTACCAAAGTAAGAATGAATTGTATCAATAGACGCAAAGGATATAATGTAAGAAAAGTCTATTACAAAGGTAACCTCATACGTTAATTATTACATATTCATTATTGTTTTTCTACTATTAATATTTGATGACATATAGTGATTTTACATGTAAAATTCCACTCTTGTATTTGTAGCGATCAATATATTTGTACGTATTCCTATTTCTCGCTGCATTAGAATACGTCTCTCAGCGTCTTAAAAAAATGTGTTTCGTCATGAATAATCACAGAATAACAAGATAAAACATGTTTATATTAATTTAAGCATGGGTATATTAAACTAAGCTCATAAAATAAACTCTCCTCATTAGTCAATTGATTAATGAGGTTTTTTGTATATATAAAAGAGACCAACCATTAAGGTTAGCCTCTATTAACCATTACATATCCACGTATAGCTAAGGGCTTCATTTAAAAAACTCTATAGGACAGCTGAGGCTTTATATTAGCCTCTGGAAATTATTATCTCTTTTTTTATAGATAATGTCTATTAAATAATTGTTAAAAGTTTTTACTAGTATGTAAAGATGAATTTACAATGTATTTCCCACTGCAACACAGGACGTTTCTCAGCGTAAAAAAAACGCCACTTAATAAGTGACGTTTCAAACGATATAGTTAACTTGTCTGTATGCTTTTTTATCAAATATATAATCATTTCAGTTGCTTAATAGCTAATTTTAAATTATTAGGAGAAGTATAATTTGGTATTTCTGAAAAACCATAACTTTCATAAATAGCACGTAGCTTTTCATTATCTTCATATTCTATCCACACAAATGATCCTCCGACAATTCTTTTAGCTTCTAATGCAACTTTAAAAGCTTCTTCCAATATATCCTTACCATTAATATTACATGAAAGTAATGCTTCTTGACTAAAATTCTTGCCTAATTGTCCTAGCAAAAATGAACTCATTTTGTAAACCGAAGTTTCTTCAACAAATTGGGCTCTTTGTTTTATTTTCTTTTGCATTGATTTTGATAATTTTTGAAGATTTCTTTTGGAAATATATAAATCTTTATTTGCAATAGTAAAATATGCAACTAAAACCGGTTTACCTTTGTAGTCACTAAAAATCAAGTGAGTACTGGCAATACCGGTTTTATTAAATAAAATTGCATTTCTTTTTATAAAATCTTCTACGTCATGAGCTTCTTCTTTACCAGTAAATCGTATTGAACGAAAAGTGTTTAATACATTTTGAACATCGTTCTCATCATAACCCTCTTCTTCTAGTAAATCTGATAATGCAACGATTTCTAAACTCATTAATTTTTATAACTCTCCAAAATTGTTGCTATTCTTTTCTTATTCTTCACTGGCGTAATATTTTTATTATTTTGTGTATAGTGACGTTGTTTTAAATTATCTTGATTTTCAATTGCATTTAGTAATTTAGGTGCTGACTTAGCTGAAAACTTATACTCAGTAGTAAAACTTTTAGTAGCCATACTCCTCACATCTTCCTGTATATAGTTATAAATTTTTTTGATCTCCTAAGATTATACGTTCCTCTATAATCTATAACCATTGTAATTATATTTGACTTAAAGTTCAATATTTTTACTAAATTGTAATAATTAACTTAATATATTTTTAGAGTTTAAATGTCCTTGATATTTAGTCATCGCTTCGTTTTTGGCTTTTCAGAGGTTAGAGAACGGACATTGTCGAAAATACGGCCAATATCTCGGCTGTATTAATAAGCTCACTTTTGAGCATATTAAATATATTGCTATTCATTTCTATATCACAATAACATAGGTACATTTATGTACACATTTAACCGGCCCATATTTAGACTGGTTAAACCACTCCCCTATTTTAAGGTTCTAGTTTTATCAGTTCTACACATATCCTATAAGCACTGCTAAACGTCTAATAATAGCGTCACGTCTGCGTAAAATTGACGTTTTACTCATACCGTAATAATCGGCTATATCTTGCCATAAATAGCACCCAATAGGACAATCCCAATATCTTAAACGTATAATCTCTTTTGTTTCCTTATCTGCTTCCTCTATGAGTTGGTCTACACCCTCTACAATGTTGCATAACTTTTCATATTTTCGTTTCATTCCGTCATTAGCAGCTTCACTTGTAGTTCTTTGTAGTATTTCAAACTTTAGAATTCTCATCTCTTTACGATAATGTTCTATATCTTGTATATAACTCTCTAGCTTCTTAATATCGTATCTTTCAAGTTTCATCGGTACCTATATCATCTACAAAAATAGGAGTAACCATATTCACATCTACTTTATCTGTAAATATACTGTGATAACGACCTAATAAGTCACGTGCTTTTAAACGATCACTAGGCTTAATAGGTACGTCTACCTTTTCCACATGCTCATTATATACAAGATTCATACGTCCAGTGTCTGGATTACGTTCGAATGTGCCTTTTTTAACCACAACCTCTTTAGTCTCTGTCTCATCACCAATAGCTGATTTCGTAAGTAGATACAATATTTCTTTGGCAGACAAAATGGTATCGTCCATAATCTCATCTTTCTTACTTTTAATATATTCGTCCACCTTCTCTTTGCGCAGCAATCTACTCCCCGTTACATGTGCACTATTAGGGCTATATCCTGCCTTTATAGCGCTTTGCGTAACGTTGAGCGTCTTAATATACTCATTCGCAAATCGCTCTTGTTTGGGCGTTAATTTATCCATTTAACCACTCCTTATTTTCTATAATTTTATCTATTAATTGATTAGTAATTTGATTGATTCTGGTCACAGATAATTCAAATATATGTGCTATATCTTTGGTGGATCTACCACTACGCAAAAGTAAAAACAAAATCAATTCTCTATGTGTACAAACACGCTCTACTAATATTTCTAACTCGTTCATATAAATATGGTCGTCAGTATGTGTAGTTTGTGTAGGATATGTTTCTGGATCATCATTCAACATAAAGAAATCATCAGCAGAAACCTCTGGCTCAACATCATTCACGTAATTATGATAGTTTAATATGAATGTTTTAAGTGTTTCCTTATCTGGTTGAGCCATAGAAACTACACCACCATAGCTTGTTGTGGCTCACTAGCCTTTGTTATAGGCTTGTTAAGATAAACATTGTATAAATCTACCTGTAATCGTTCTATGAGCTCATACGCCTTAATACGCCCATTTGATTGTATGTATCTAACCACCTGTTGTTGTTCTTCTTTTGTATAGGTATTTAGCACCTGCTTTAATAAGGATAGGCGTACCGATGAATCATTTTTAAATCGTTTCAAATCAGCTTTCTTTTCACAAATCCATATCACAAGTTTATCAACTGGATATGAGACAGAAATCACTCCCATAATATCGTCACATGTCGTTATCGAAGTGCTTAAGTGGTACATTTCGCTTATATGTGACTGGGCCGATTTTATTTTAGAATTGATATACTTTGGATTATATTTGGTCAACAACTCATATTCTGAGATTTTTGTTTGTTGATACGGCGCACTAATATTTCCGTCCACAATGATACCCCCATTATATAGAATGAGCCTACCCAATAAAGGATAGGCATATGAGTAATGTTTTATTGTCTATAAGCGTAGGCTTGCTCTCTTGCGCCATCTTTTTTAGCTTTAGCATATTTTAATTGCTCGTTATATCTGTCTGCCAGTGGTTTGATAACAACGTAACCATCTTTATCTTTGTTAATGACTGAACCCCTGTTATCCATACCGATTTGTCTTAAAATATTATATTGATATGCTAAATCGTTATATTCTTCATTATTTTCATACGGGTGTAAAACCAATCGCTTTAATTGTATGAAAGTACCTGAAATTTGCCCTTGCTCATTTTCAGAAAAACGATTCTCATAAATATTTTGTAATAAACTTAATTCATATACACCTATCTCTTTAGGATCAGCATTTCTGACATAATCAATGATTTCTGAGTTATCGTAAAAAGAAAGCCGAGCTTTTAAATTTTGTCTATTAATTAATTCAGCTTGTGGGTTCGAAATATTTTCAGTTGTCGATTCCTTTTCAATTTCTTCTAAACGATTTTCAATATTCTTAATCTTATCACTAGCAAATTGCTTAAATTCATTTTCAATCTGTGTCACTTTTGGTTTTTGTTTCTCATCAATCGCATCTAATCTATAACCACGTTGATACATAATGAATGTTTCTTCTAAAAACTCATCTACTTTATCCAATAAATCTTTATATTTTCGATCATTAAAAAGTACGTCGTAGGCACTTCCCGTTTTGGTTGCGTTTGTATTGTACATATATAAACCTCTTTCGTTTTAATTTTATAATTCGATACGTTTTAAAGCCTCATAGCGTCTCATACTACCGTCTGCTAACTTCTTAAGATTTTGCATTGCTTGCTGCTTTTCTTTCTCAGTGGTGATGATATAGTGACCACGTTCGTGCTTTTTATAGCTGCACCCAATAGGGTAACCATAATCATCAATCAGCTTACTAATAGCATTTCTTAACCATCTTTCATTAGTTGAGTTGGATTCATACCCCATTAAGTTAAGTATCTTGGACTTAGTTATATACTTATCTTTTGAGTTTTGAATAGTATCATAAATCCTTAAATATTCTGTTGGTACTTTTGTTATTTCTTTTTCAATTACTTTCACGGTTATAACCTCCATTTTTTCTCGCGATGGACGTTACACGTAATAAAAATGTAAAAAGGAGTAGTTTTTTTACTTTGAAACGAGAATTCTTACTACCTTTATTATACTAAATTTGCACTCAAAATACAAACTTATGTTCTCTATTTTGTTGATTTTAATTATTTCTTATCATTCAATTTAAACACTGATATAACAATATTAATAAAGATTTTCATACACTTTCACAAACTCCCTTAATAAGAACAAACGTTCTATTATAGAGTGTATTTTTGCCCTTTGTGAAATTTTGGACACTTAGCTTTTTTTAGTTTATTTTTTCATCTAACCTTATCATTTTTTCTTAGTTACCTTTGTATAACCTTTGTATTTTTGCAAAGTCCAAATTTGGACCATGATAATTATTTCAGATATATTAAAATCAATTTTATCCCCCTAAAAAATTAGCATTATTTAGCATTATAAAAGCCATGCACCTACTAAGTGCATGACCTATAAATTTACGCTTTCACTCCATTGTAATAAGACTGTTTCAATTCATTCAGTCGCTTAATCAATGCCTTACTATCATCTTCATTCGCCTTCTCATTCTGAATAAACTCAGTAATGACTTTCAAGCCCTCAACTAATTCTGGTGCTGGTTCATTAATCCCAGTAGCTAACTGATACAACGTCTCCATATTACCTATAACATCTGCATTACTAGATTGAACGCCTTCAAGTTCATCTATATTGAAATCTCTACTCATATAGTCAAATATGTCACTGTTATTACTTTCTGCAAAAGTTTCCAGTCCATACATGAAATAATCATTATCAAACATGAAACTAGCCATCATATCGCTTATAGTGTCATGTGTGCCATCTGGTATTTCATAACCTGCATAATGCCCCTCAATACTTTCTATGAGCTTCTCAGTATGCTTTTCTGAGGCAATCTCAAAAGTTTTTCTCACTTCACAATCTTTTATCAATACATGAGCATACATTTTACCTTTACTTATTAGATACACAGTATTAAATGGATCATTGTATATCTTAAATGCAATAGGTAATTTATGACTACTTTCATGTAGTCCAGTAAAATATCTTAATAATGTTGCTGCTCTAGTTTCAAATTCATTTGCTATAATTTCAACGTTCATACTATACACGTTCCTTTCTTCTAATCATTAGATTTTCATTATCTTTTCCAACTTTACCGATACTTTTAAAATTATGACTTTCAAAATATTTTGTATTATTATCGCTTTCAGTCCATAAGCAAGACTCAAGATTGAGCTTTGTAGAAATTGCTAATACATCTTTTAGCAGCATTTTGCCATGTCCTTTTTTAAGTGAATTCAAATTATCTATTTCAATGATCCAACTAGTATTAAAATGTTGTTTAAATAACGGGTTCGGCTTTCTAATATTAAATTTTATGAGTGCTTTGAAATCTTTAGTAATCAATAATATATCCCCACCATCACAATAGAGATAGTATTTCTTGGTTAGTTGAATTACTTCCTGAATAAAAGTTTGGTGTGTTTCAGTAGGATTTGTTAAAAGGCTTATAATCAAACCTTTAGCTATGTTTTCTTGTTCCATCTTCACATGCTGCTGAAATTTATTATTATTTATAAACATCTTAAATTGTTGGTGTCCTATTTCTGTAATTGTTGGCATACTTGACCTCCATATTAAATTGTTGGGAACTATTCCCCGTTAAGTTCCCATATCTATTTTTTATTGGGAACTGTTCAAACCCTTGATGTATATAGTTTTAATAAACTTAGTTCCCGTTGTCCCCGTTAATTATTTTTATTGTTCTGTATTTTATAATTAATTACTCTAGTTATTTTTTTAATCATATATACTATTTATATATAAGTGGGAACTTCGGGAACTATTAGACTTAAAGCCCGATAATATAGTATTTATTGAGTTCCCGCTTATATCTTTTGAATGGGTACTCAACGGGAACTATTGGGAACTTATTAATAATCTGAATAAGGATAGTTTGAACTTGAAAAGTCGAACCCTAGTTCTTTAACTATTTCATTTTTTATAGCAAAACCTCTATGTTTAATATTTGAATGACTAATTTTCATTTGTAGACGGTCTTTTTCATTTTTAACTAAATAACCTTTTTTATCCCATTGTTTTGTTATAGTATGCATTTCATGGTCTAATATATCTTTCACTGTATCGCCTAAAATACATAGGTAACCACGTTTATATACTGCTTTAATCTCCCCATTTTTAACGTGACTATATCCATCTCCAGTTATATTATTTCGGTGAGCGTCTAAATATTGCAGCATATCCTCAAGCATTTGTTTAGGTTTATCTATCGTTTTATTATTCTTCAACATATTTTCATATGCTTGATTAATAATCTTATAGTAGTCATGTTCAAAGCCATCTATATCATTAAGAATTTCACCAGTAAGCTGTAATAAGGCAAAGCACTTCCCTATACGTTGCATTACTTCATTGATACCTTTTTCATTAAAATATCTTAAATAGCTTTCAAAACTTTCTTTATATTCATATTTTTTTGATTGATATTGTTTAATAAATTCAATTCCTAGCGTTCCGTAATTTTCTCTAAATTCATGATCTAATGAGATAAAATCAAAATTATCTGGGTAAGGTTGTTCTTCTAAAGTAACAACACGAGCTGATACACCTGCTTTATCTTCTGCCATATTCGTAATTGAGGCTTCACCAGTAGAAAGCATGATATTTTTCCATTCTTTCTTTTCATCAATAGTTAAATTCTTATTACTTCGGCTTTTACTTTCACCACTAGAATAATTGTAGACTGCATTAGCTATAAAATTAGGTGATATATTACGTGTATCATCTTTAAACATTGGAAAAGAGTTCAAAAATGCAGCCATAGCCTCAATGCTGTTTCTAGTAGAACTCCATGTAGTTGTAAGGTCGGTAGTCCCCCACACGCTAGCTACTAGATTTAAAGTGAATGTTTTACCTGTTGAAGTACTTCCAGCAAGTTCAACAATAAATGGCATAATATCAAATTCATAAAGCAATACCGAACCTAATGAGGCATATAACATCACCATAACCATAGGTAAATCTTTAATTTTTATAAATACTTTTTTTGAGTAATCTTCGATTGTCCCTTTAGATTTAAATGAATTGACTAGTTTTTGAAAACCTTTATCATTATTAAAAAACTTGATATTTTTATGTTCCATTTCATCTTTATAAGGATAAATAAAGTAATCTTTTACATGCCCTAATCGAGTTGCTACCTTTATATTGATAGGTGGACTATATCGCTTAGATTGATTGATATAATCAACTAATTTTGATGAAGTGTTTGAAGTTACATCTAGTTTTCTATTTGCTAGTTTAAGGAGTTGTCTATTATCTGTGATTTCTTCGGCAGTAACATTTAAATTTACCGGTATTCTATTATCAAAAAAGTGCATGTTATAACTCACTTCACCATTTTCAATATTTTCATACCTAGTATTGATTTCTGGAATAGTAGTAGTGATAAATCTTTCTTTATCTGGTTCACCATCTTTTCTACTTGGGATAATTTGATAAAGTGCTGCACCATAACTATTAGGTTTCACTTTGTAACCATCTGGAATAAGATTGGGAGTATATGTCTTTTTATTCATATTCTCTTTAATTTCATTCATAATTTCATCATTAGTAAAGTTCATAGAAAACCCCTCTCTAGTTGTTATAGTGTTTTTTCATAATTGAATAGAAAGTAGCATTTATCTCACGTTCATTCATTGGTGGTGTGCATGATTGTCCCCACATCTGAGCGAAAGAATAAATAATGTGTTCATTTACTCTATGTTGAAATAAGTGACCTAAAATACTTGCTAGTGAAGAATTACGCCCGCCTTCACTAACGCCAAATGCTTTTTCTTCCCAATGACTTGCGTCACGTCTTTTAAAGTTTCGATTAGAATTTTCTTCGCTAGAAATATCAAATAATTTAGCCCAATTTTTTAGTGTTGATTTATCTAAAATTGCAGCGTCATTATATTGAAATTCAAAAGGACTTTCATTACTTTTTCTGACCGGTAACGCCATAGCCCTAGATGGTTGATAACTGCCCTCATCAATTTTGCACGCAATTTTTTGTGCTAATGTTCTCACATATGCACGATATTCATTTGCACTTATACGCTCACTCAGTGGCACATACAAGCGTATTCTAGGACTGTTATTTGTGTGTCTGAATGTTGTATGCCAAAACCATGCAAAGCCCTCTAATTCGCTTTTAATTGACTTGTGTAGCATGTTTAAATCTTCTTCGTCATCATAATCAAGTACAAGTACATCTCTATAAAGTACATTGTCATTATTTCTATATTTTCGATATTCATTACCTTTATCATCTACACCATCAGCAACATCACCATATACTACTGTCCCTCTAGCGTACTTATTGCCATTATTTTGTGGAATTGATAAACGACTAATTAATTCACTCCACTTAGGTTGAGAGAAGTTTTTGAATGAAGTTGATTTTTCATTTCCATACCAAACCACACTCACTTGAGTATCGTTTTCTAATTGAATTATGCTCAATTTTATACCTCCATGTATTAAAACAAGAGCAAAGATGTTATAATACAAATGGAGTATTTTCTTATTGCTCTTGTATTTAATAAATATTTTAATTTATGCGTTATCTGATTCTGTCGTCAAACTTACATCAGATGCGCATTTTTCTATTTCATGAAACTTTTTAAGAATATCGTCAAATTCATTAAGGTATAGACCTAATAAATCTAAATGTTGCGTGTTATGAATAGCGTGTTCTCTGTACTTTAAACCATGTTCCAAAACTTGTTCTTTTGTTAAAGGATGACCACTTGCATTTTTGAAATATTCTTCGTCAAACCAAAAATGTGTAGTTTTTAGATCTTCAATTTTCTCTTTAACTATTTCTAAATCACTAAATAAATCTCTAATTTCCCAATTCATTATTCTGCGTCCTCCAAACTTTCAACAAAAATCGTCATTTCTTCAATAGCTATTTTTAATTCTGCAACATCATCTAAAGTTAGGAATTTGCTAATATTAGAACCTTCGTAAATGTTAGGGAAGTCTATAAAAATTTCTGTTGCTGATAGTAAATCTTCGTATTCTCGATAATCTGCAAGAATTTCTAAAATTTCGTTATCACTTAAATATGGATATTCACTTTTAATCACTGATACATTTTTAGCATGACGTTTTTGTAATAATTTAATCATTTTACTAGTATGTTTTTTACCATTCACTATATGTTCATAGTTCAATTTTCCTTTGATAGTTTTAAAATCTTGATTAGTTAAATTTTTCATCTTTTCATTTTCCTCTCTGAAATTATTTGTTGTGTTTAATTTTTGTTTATTGTTCATCTGGTTGAACCTCCAAGTTTTCATAATTTAATAATGCGATTGTGCTACCTAGTAGATAAATAGCAAACGCAACATGTACACCTAATAACCAACCACCTATGAATGAAATTACAGAAATTAACATTAGTCTGAATAAAAATTTGGCCATGTTATATCACCTTCAATCTTTTTATAAATATTTTTTGTGTTTACGTTTTAAAAATTCTTCAAACTTTTCTACATTCACAAGTGTGAGTGTGCTACTAATATCAAGATACATATTCTCAACACCTAAATTATCTTCATCATATGAAATAAGTAATCTGCGAATTGTCGAATAGCTACAATTAAATAATTCGCTTAATAATTTTGGCTTTGCGTATTTAACTGGGAATACAATTTGTTTTTCTTCTAATGCTGTATTCTGTTTGTTCGGTAAATCTTGCAATTTAGTATGTGGCATACAATCACTCCTTTTAATCAAATGCTACTTTTTGCAACTTTATTATCAAAAAAAATTTCATCAATAGTAATATCATTAAAACCATTTTCTACGAGTTTATTTTTTATCACTATTTTCTCAGTATCTTTAAAAGGTGTAATACCTTTTTCTTTATTCCTATATGCCTGAGTAGAAATATTTAATAAAGTTGACATTTGTTTTTGAGTGTATCCGATAAACTTTCTGTAACTCTCCACTTTACTCATTCCAAACCCTCCTTTGCTACTTTATGCTACAATTATATAACCACAGCTTTGAATTTGCAATACCTATTTTGAAACTTTTTGAAACTAATTCTTTTTATTTATTTAATGCAATGATATTATTGTTATAGGTTTAAACTTAGGAGGTTGCACAATTTTGAAAAGTACCCCTTTATCTAAAAATATCCAAATTATTCGAAAGGAAAACAATGAAACCTTAGAGGAATTTGGTAAGCGTTTTGATCCTATAGCGCATAAATCATTAGTTTCTAAATGGGAAAAAGGTTTATCTAAGCCAAATAATAAAAGATTAAAAGAAATTGCAAAATTAGCAAATATAAGTGTAGATCAGCTTATTTATGGTGATTTACTAATATTTTTAAATGATAACCTTAATTTAAAAAACGTAGAACAATATTTCAATAACTTAGATGGTTTAGTTAGACAAAATATTATAGATATGATCTATAATGTAAATAATTTTCAATATGCTGATATTTTCGATACAAATAATTATAAAAAGATTTTGGAACTATGTCAGAATACATTAGAATACGAAGTATTATTTTTTATAGACGAAGGTAAGAAAACTGTAAATAGTTTTAATGATAAAGATATAGCCACCCTCAAATTTAATGATAATATTTTGCTAGTTAGTAAATATTTAAATAATATTCCTATTAATAATGAGGATTATATAAAAGATTATCGTTTTATAGTCGATTATATTTCTAAAAAATACAAGTTTGATAATGAATTAATTAATAGACATGATCCTTTATTCGAAATTTACAATTTGTTATATGCTTACTTTAATAGTATTGGTGACAAAAAAGAATTGATAGAAAAAGCAATTGCTTTAATTGAAAAATTAGAAGTTCAAGGATATGAAAATAGTAGAATTGGCAATGCATTAATCAAATTTCTAGAAAATGACTACATTGAAACGCTGACTGATGAATTATAAATGAAAAATAACTATTAAACTATCCTTAATTTATTTGAAATGATTAACTGTAGCATGAGAAATACAATAAACTTTAAATGAATTTATCAAGGTGGTGATTCTATCGAACAATGTCTAATACACCATAGAAAAGTGAATATAAAAGGTAATAAATTTGGGAGTTAAAAATAAATGAAAAAAGTACTTTATTATTTTATATTAATATCCTCTTTCTTTATGATTATTGGCGGGATTAGTAAAGTTTCTCAAGATGGATTGACATTTCCAGATATTTTTATGTTTATAATTTTTATATCACTTATTGTATTTAGTATAATTAAATTGTTTAAACATAAGAACTTAGATTATAAAAGTAATAAATCCGATAATAACCACAAAAATATATCTAATTCTGAAACAACTCGATCAAACAACGTTCAATCAAATAGTCATATTAAGAAGAATAATGCCCCACGTGATACTGAAATCAATAATAGTAAAAAAGTGAAACAGCCAAAGCCAATAACAAATAGTAAAACTAATATATCAAATAAAAACAAAGTAAATTTGAATGAAAATGTTCAAAAACATAATAAAGTCTTAGTTTCAGAAAGTCAAGTCCAGACTCCTGAGTAAAATGCTATACAATTTTTTTACCATATCTACTTATCAAAAATGATGTATTTTCTTGAACAATAAATCCATTCATCATGTAGGTCCATA
>NZ_JAESLA010000014.1:0-70179 GCF_017892405.1 Staphylococcus sp. GDY8P85P
TATGTATAAAAATTATAACATCACTCAACTTACTCTACCAATGAAAACTTCAGTTCTTATCCCCACAAATGATATTTCACGACATGTAAATGATATTGTTGAAACAATTCCTGACAATGAATTCGACGAATTCAGACATCACCGTGGTGCGACATCATATCATCCAAAATTATTTCAATAGAAATTGTCTTTATTCACTTATCCAAGAACTTTATGTCCCAGACTCTTTTTATGATTTATTTATATCTAATAAGGCATACTGTTGAATCAACTTCTTATGTTGAGGATATAAATGCATTAACGTCTCTTGTGTAAACAATTCAAAGTGATTAAATTCAAATGCTGGTTGACACATACAACCTACCAAACTGTATCCTTCTCTGTCTATTAAACTTGAAGCAAAAATCGTATCTTTAGGCACCTTATACTGAAGTACTTGTCCTTCTTCAATTGCAGGTCCTAATTGAACACTTTCATAGTCGCCATCAGGTGTAATCATATGAATCGTTAATGATTCACCTGCATGGTAGTACCATACTTCATCTGCGTCGATACGATGAAAATGAGAAATATCACCTGTCTTCAGTAAGAAATAAATACTACTAAAAGGCGCACGTTGTGTTTCATCCGTTGATTCTCGAATGGTTTCCTTGAAATAACCACCTTCTGGATGAGGCGTAAGATTAAGTTGTTTAATCCAATCATCTGCGTGTTTTTTCATTATTTTAAGTCCACATTGTGGAAGACATTTTGAACATCTTCAAGATCTTCGAGTGCATCAATTAATTTCTCAAATGTTGCTTGGTCATCTTCCGATAATTCAATATCAGTTTGTGGTAACATTTCAAATTCAGCAACTTTAAAATCTTCTACGCCTGTTTCACGTAACGCATCTTGAACTTGAGCAAATTGGTCCGGTTCCGCATAGACAATTGTAAGATCTCCATCTTCAATAACATCTCTAACATCGACATCTTGTTCCATTAATGCCTCTAAAACATCATCTGCTGACTTACCTTCAATTCCGAATGTCGCAGTATGATCAAACATATAAGCGACTGAACCTGATACGCCCATATTACCGCCATTTTTGCCGAAAGCTGCTCTAACATCTGAAGCCGTACGGTTTACATTATTTGTTAAGGCATCTACGATAAGCATTGAACCACTTGGTCCGAACCCTTCATAACGTAAGTGGTCGAAATTTTCATCCCCAGCACCTTTAGCTTTGTCTATAGCTCTATCGATAATATGATTTGGTACTGAATAAGTCTTAGCTCTCTCAAGTACTAATCTCAACGCTTGGTTAGATTCAGGATCTGGCTCACCAGATTTAGCTGCTACATAAATTTCTTTACCAAATTTTGCATATATTCTACTTGTATTTTTATCTTTTTGGGCCTTTTTTTCTTTAATATTGTTCCATTTACGTCCCATAATGTCATCTCGCTTTCATACTCAATAATCCTTATTATATAGCATTAACAAAGCATTGTCTAAAATGGAATCCATTTTATAATGAATCAAATTAAAAGAAAAAATACTGACAAAAACGACTTTGTCAGCACTCTTTGTTTAACATATTAAATTAAATATCTAAAAATTCTTCAACATCATTGAATAAAGCATCGAAATTTTTAATATTTTTTTCATCCATGTAGATAAAAATTTTTCTTTCATCTTCAGTGGATCGAACCTTACTTAATCTTTCCTTTTCTATAAGTCGTCGAATTGATACTAACAATTTGGTTCTACTCAACTCCAACTCACTAATTGCTATTTTTAAAAACTTTTGCATTAACATTTGATCATTAGCAATATGTTCATGAGCAAGTTTTAGTAAAGCTAAATCATTTAATGTCAACTTATATTGTTTATCTATATACTCTGACAATGCTTTATACTGTTTATAGAATTCTAGCAATTTATTTAATTTGTCATTATTCAATGCTTCTTGCACCTCCAAATATAAGCAGACAACTTAATTACTATTATCCTTTATATTTGTAAGTATGTCCTATAACTTTGTTTAGAAATTTTTGTCTAATTTACTAACAAAGTTAAATATAGTTGTGCAAAACATTATTTATTATTTCGTGACTCTTTTTAAAATCTTAACGACGTATAAAGCATTGTAATTGAGGTTAATTTGAAGTGGTTCTTTTTTGAAATTGTGTTCTACGAGTTTTAATGTAGGATGAATGTGATAATCCATTTTTCTTAAAAAACGTTTCGACCATTTATATTTATTCCTAATATGCTTTGAAATAAGATGATTAATATTGCCGTTGTAGTCATCAATGAGCTGAATCTTGACTAAATACGTCTCCTTTAACGCGTCATCGTTAAAATCAATAAACACGTCTGTTTGGTCATAATTGACTTGCAAGGATTCATTCTCTAACACGCGCCAATCATAGATGAAAATCGTATAGTGCGCTTCATCATCAATTAAGATGTAGTTTTCATTAAACAATTTAGGTTTCGTACTAATTTCAAGCAACTGATCCACTATTGTGCCTAAAATGGATTTAAATCCATTTTCGTCAAATATGTGCAGTGCATTAAATTGTCTATTATGATGCTTGAAATCGAAGCCAATGCCATTAAAGTAAGAAGCTGTTCTTACAAATGTTTCTATTAATAAAGGTGCGCTATTATTCAAATCATTATATTTACTATTTAAAAATTTATGATTTTCAAAATTTAAAAATATTATCTTCTGATTCTCTAAATCAATTTGCTTTAGAATTTGTCGGATATTTTGATAACGTACTATATTTTTTACCAATAAGTGTTCATTTTGTTCAATTAGATATGGCATTTTCAGTTGCGCATTATCAATATATAAAAATTTAAAATTAATACGTTTGATTTGTGATTCTAGCGCTTTAAACAAGACTGGGTCATTTAACAATTTACTTATTTCTAAACCGAATGAGAATTGTTGGGTCTTATGCTGTATCTTTAAAATGACGCGATAGATAGATTTTAAATTTAACTCCTCTAAATCAAATACAAGCTCTAGTTTATGATTACCAGTCGTAGGCAGTTGATGTGCTCTGAAGTAGTCTGCTACCTCCTCATAATTTGACTCTAAAAAATCTGTTAACCCTAAATCTTCTAATCTAAAGACCACATTTAACCCATTACGAATAATATATTCAAATAAGCGTTGTCTCTCATTCTTAGTCATTTGATCTTTAATATCACGCATATCTACATTAAGGTAAAACTTCAATGTTGTTTTGCCAAAATACATTGGTCGTGCAAAATCTTGAAGAAAAAGTAACCTGATTTCTTCAATCGTATTAACTTGAATGACTAAATAATATGGATTGACAACCGAACCAACCGTTGAATCTGCATAAATTTTATGTTCATCATGTTGGTTATAATATTGTTGCTTCGTTTTAATCAAATGTCGTATATCCTTCAAACTAGTATCATTCAATGTTTCATAATCCATGTAAATTGTTTTGTCGAATTTATCACAGTATCGGTATTCATTAGGCGTCATGCCGACATGATTTTTAAAGGATTTTGAATAACTTGAGGCATTACTAAAACCTACTTTTTCACTTATGAGACTGATTGTATTTTCCGTAGTTAACAACCATTCAAATGAATTTGCAATTTTCAAAGTATCGACATAGGTTTTAAAGCCCATATTTAACAATTGGTTAAATTGTGCTGAAAGATTGGATTTAGAAGTGAATAATTGTGATGCAATACCAGTTAATGTTATTTTCTTATTAATATTTTGATTAATATATTCTAGTACATCGCTTAACTCTCCGTAATAAGAAAAGTTATATTGATGATTAGCAATCATCTTTTCAATTGCCCCTTCTTTCCCAATAATATCGACAATTGAAGTGATGTGTGTCGTATCATCAGAAATGGCGTCAACATTTAAAGCGTTTAGTGCTATATGTAGTAACAAACGTTTGATTGCGCTGGTTGATTTTACTAAATTAGTCGAATATTTATAATTAAAAAATTCAAAACCTCGATCTCTAAACCAGTCACTAGCGATGTATAGCATCAACGTTTTTTTATTTTCTATAATTGAAAAGATATCTGTGTTATTGATGACGTAAATATCATTTTCGACGCTAACAGTTTTAGTAAAGTGCTGAAGTTTAAGTTGACCTTCAATTGGAAACAACAGAATAATACCGTCTTGGCAACGTGTCATTTTGTATTCATGTTTAGTCAATATATGAACATAGGTATTAGCCATTGATTAACCTCTTTCTTATTCATGATTGTCTTTCTAAATGTTGTACTATTTCTTCTTTTGGTATCTTAGCACTATCACAGTGATTAAATGTAAATTTATCACAACATGATAAACAAATCAAAAATACATTTTTTTATAAATTAATTACTTTTTATTATTTATTTAAATTATGAATTTGATAAAAAAGATGCCTCGTTATTGCTCAATAATTCAATCATGTATTTAGTAATGCGACCAATCATACAATTACTAAACAAATTAAAATCATTAAATACAATACGAAGACATCTCAAATGTATAGTTTCTCATTATATGTGTTTTTATTTAATTTTTAAAGCGATTTGCAAGTCTTAATACATCTTTTATAATATTTAATAAATTGATAAATAGATTAAAACCCATTTCCCTCGGTGAGAAATTCCCTCGTTTCATACGATTGAAATCATACAAGGTATACAGTAAGAATAATATTAAACCTACCACTGTGATAACGGTATGATATATCGGATTATTGATGAACATACCAATTAATCCAGCAATAATTAACGCAATTAATGCGACAAATAAATATTTACCAATACTTGAGGCATCATTGATTATAAAATAGCCCAAAATACCGAAAACAATGAACGCTCCAATTGCCAATAGGACATTTTTATAAAAGACCTCTGGCCCTAAATTTTGCATATAAGTTGTAAACGTGGCGTATGATAAAAGACCCACAAGTATGGCGTAAATATGCGAAATGATCAATCCATATTTACGTGCCCGTTGAATAAATAATGTTGCTAATATTAATACAAATAGTGCTATGGATAAAGGACGTCTCCATTCCATAGGCAAATACTGTCCAAAGTAACATCCAATTCCAAATATAATCCAATAATACATAAAATAGAGCCATACTTTACCATAAGCATGTGATTGATCTTTCTCTTGATGCTTCCGATTCACATGTTGTGCATTATTGTACGTCTGAGACATATTTTAAATCTCTCCTTATTAACTATCCCTTTTTCAATTCGATTGTATCGCATTCTAATTACTTTTCAAAAATAAATCATTTACGATTGATATGTTTTCTACAATTACATTACTAATAATCATTAATTTAAGTACAAAAAATATACGTTACAATTAAGTTTAATACAACCTTAAAGCCTGTTGTTAAGCCATTTTGAGCTAAATTTACTTAAATTAGTTGTCCTAACATCTCATCAAAATATTACAATTTACTTAATTTTAAAAATGAAATCAATGAGCAAATGTTAGCTGAATCCTATCATATCAACGGATTGGACGGTTTTACACAATCAATGACAAATATTAACAATGTTACAAGATAATAACAACGCCCACAGTGTGTCACATTTTTGATAGTATGAATACGTGATATATGTGAATGAATATATAAGGTAATGAATAGTTTAGGAATAAATTAATTAAAAATATAATGAATTTTCTCAAGGAGGACATTTAGTTGAAAAAGTTAGCAGTCGCAGCTTCTGTCGCAACCGGAGCAGTTGCAGTATTATCAAACCATAATGCTGAAGCATCAACACAACATACTGTAAAATCCGGCGAGTCGCTATGGAGCATCGCTAGTAAATATAATACATCTGTAGATAGTATTAAGAAGAGTAACAACCTTTCTAACAATATGATTTTCCCTGGCCAAGTTATTACTATTGGGGGCAGCAGTAATAGCGCTAATAATGCCAGTTCAAACGCAACAACTTCTTCATCATATTACACAGTAAAATTTGGCGATTCTTTATATGCAATTGCTAGTAAGAATGGTGTATCGGTCAATGCATTAATGAAGGCCAATAACTTATCAGGTTATTTAATAACACCAAATCAACAATTAAAAATACCAAATGGTTCAGCAAATACACCTACTGAAACAAATCCGAATACAACGAATAACGGTGGCGGAAGTGGCGGTTATGCTAGCCCATCATTCAATCACCAAAACTTATATACTGCTGGTCAATGTACATGGTATGTATTCGACCGTCGTGCGCAAGCTGGTAAACCAATTAGTACTTATTGGTCAGATGCTAAATATTGGGCAGGCAACGCAGCAGCAGATGGTTATACAGTAGATCATAATGCAACTGTTGGTTCAATTATGCAATCAACTACAGGCTACTATGGACATGTGGCTTATGTTGAACGTGTTAATGCAGATGGTAGCATCTTAATTTCAGAAATGAATTATGCTAATGGTCCATATAACACAAATACAAGAACAATTCCTGCATCTGTAGTTTCAAGCTACAATTTCATTCACTAAATAATATAATAATGCTATCTTGTGGATGGTCACCCTATCAAAGAGAACTTCATCAAGAAATTCTACAAGCCAAGTAAGCTAGGAGTGGAACAGCGTTTTAAAATTCTGTTCCACTCCTTTTGTGTTCTATAAAAAATACATGGCAATAGCACACCACTTTATTAATTTGATTTGACTACCTATAACTGTTATTTAGGTTTGATATCCTATCAAAATAGCCACATGCTTAGATTGTCATTACTAACTTAATTCATCTAAATGATTTAGCATATAAGTAAGACACTTTAAAATGAACATTCAGTTAAGCAATACTTTAAAGAATGTCTTTATAACCAAATCCCCCTCCCTATCTCAGGACGTACATAAAAAAACTGCCTACAAAGTCAAAGACTCTATAGGCAGTTTGAAAAGGGTGAGACGACGAATTTAATAAGTATTCTGTCCTACTCCCTAACACTTAATTATTTAATTATAAGAAAATGTTCATAACTAAGAAAATCAAAGCAGCTAAAATAGCTGAGATTGGTAA
Source organism: Staphylococcus sp. GDY8P85P (assembly GCF_017892405.1). Lineage (NCBI taxonomy): Bacteria > Bacillati > Bacillota > Bacilli > Caryophanales > Staphylococcaceae > Staphylococcus > Staphylococcus sp. GDY8P85P. Next base: position 7,075 of record NZ_JAESLA010000014.1, read on the forward strand.
TGTAATAACCCATGTAATAATCATACGTTGTGCAGTGTTCCATTTAACACCTTTAGCTCTGTTAGAAGCACCAACACCAAGAATTGATGATGATACAACGTGTGTTGTAGATAATGGGAAGTGTAATGATGATGCTACAAATATTGTTAATGCTGATGATAAGTCAGCTGCAGCACCGTTAGCTGGGCGGATTTTCATAATGTTTCCACCTACAGTTTTAATAATCTTCCATCCACCAATGGCAGTACCTAGACCCATTGCAGTTGCACAGGCAACTTTTACCCATAAAGCTGGTTCAACATTCGATGGATCTTGAATATTGGCTACAATTAAAGCTAATGTAATGATACCCATTGATTTTTGTGCATCATTCGTACCGTGTGAGAACGATTGTAATGCTGCAGTAAATACTTGGAAGAATCGGAAATTACGATTCGCTCTAGTAAGGTTAGCATTTTTAAAGACAATTTTAACAATCGTGTACATAATGAATCCGACACAAAATGCAATAATTGGTGAAATGATTAAAACAATAATAATTTTAGTGAAACCTTGATAATGAAGTACACCAAATCCTTGTGCTGCAATCGCTGCACCTGCGATTGAACCTATCAACGCATGAGATGATGAACTTGGTATACCATAATACCATGTTAATAAGTTCCAAATAATTGCGGCTAATATTGCGGCTAATACAACGACTAACCCATTTTGTAATTTAAATGGATCAACAATATCTTTCGTTATTGTACCGGCAACACCAGTGAAGGTTAGCGCACCAACAAAGTTCATAATTGCCGCTAAAAAGATAGCAGTTCTAGGCGTTAAGGCACGTGTTGATACTGCTGTAGCAATCGCATTGGCTGTATCATGGAAGCCATTGATAAAGTCAAAGATTAAAGAAAATATTACGATAGCTATAGTGATAATTAATACATATTCCATAAATTAAAACTCCCTTAGCTATTTTTCATAATAATCGTTTCGAAATTATTTGCCACAACTTGACATTTATCTGCGATTTCTTCCATGCTTTCATAAATATCTTTTATTTTAATAAGTGTGATTGGATCAGTTTCGCTGTTAAAAATGTGTTTAATAGATTGACGTAAAATGCCATCACAGTTTGTTTCAAATTCTTTAATGTTAATAGAATGAATGCGCATGTGTGATAATTTTTTCTCTACTAATAAACCAACAGCTAATTTCATTTCTGCTACTGCTTTTTGAATATTTTCTACGAATTCTGCCATGTATTCATCTGTATATTCAATTGAATACATTTCAAACATTGCTGATGTTTCTTCCATAGCGTCTAGCACATCATCAATTGCATTACATAAAGATAGAATATCTTCACGTTCAATTGGTGTAATAAATGTTTGATTTAAATCTGTAATGACTTGATGCATTAATTCGTCACCATGTGACTCATAAGTCTTGATATTATCAGAATAAGCTTTTAAATCTAAGTGCGTATTGAAATCCATTTTCCCGAATTCAACTGCAGCACGGTCCAAGTTAAATACCATTTCCTCTAATTGAACCATGAACTTATCCTTTTTCTTAGTAAACATTATAAAGCCTCCATTATAGCGATCGTTTCCAATCACGTTGTAAATTTTTATTATTGTAAGACAACTTTAGATAAAGAATACATTTACAATAAGAACTTTTCAAAAGTCTTTTTTCGGACTATTTGTAAATTTTATGTAAATATAATGTTTTACTGTTATTCACGTAATACTCCATTACTGAATTTGTCCCTATTTGAAAATATCACAAAATTTACATAACCACAATTACATTTACAAATTCTTTACAAATACGAAATATTAGAAAAACATTAGCTTAAATTGAGTGATTAATTGTACGTTTAGAATGGTTATATGCGATAACTGCAAAAATGCTGTAAATGATTGAGTAAATGCCCATTACGACAAAAATCGGAACTTGATTATCAAATCCAATGATCTTCATAAAGACCACAGCAGCAAAGTATGAATGCAACAAAGCAATAATCAATGGTATACCAAAGTTAAATGCCACTTTAAGCTTTAATCCTTTGGCCATATCTTTTTGAATGAATCCTAATTTACGTAATACCGAATAACTTTCCAACTCATCCTCTGTTTCATCAATTTGTTTAATGTAAATAATACATCCTGTGGCAATCAAGAATGCAATGCCTAAAAATGACGTTACAAACAGTAATATGCCAGTTAAACTGGATACTTCACTAACGACTTCACTGCGCGTTTGCACATCACTATTGAGATCTTTCGTAATGCTTTCAAGTTTTGGAATATCTCTATTATGTTGTAAATCAAAACCATATTGTGAAACGATATATTTACGATTCGCATGTGTTTTCAAGTAATTATAATCGGTATCATTCAATACTAGTGTAGGACCACCTAAATCAATACTTTGTTTAAAATAAATTTTGTCCATCACTTTATGCAATTTAATATTCACGTGATGTTTTTTAGTTCCAATAGAAGCCGTACCATTTGATTTATGCTTCGACAACTCTTGAATTAAACCTTCAGGCATAATTAAATTTGCTTCACCTTTTTTTAAAGACACATTTGGAAAATATTTTTCGCTCGTTACAGTAACTGCATAAGGTTGTATCTGACTATTGTCAAACAACTGATCTTTATATAGTTGAGAATATACGACTTGTTTAAAATCATAACGATAAGGAATATGATGGCGACTTAATTCAAATCCTAATTCATTTGCAAGTTTCTCTTCTTTTAGCGTAACTTCATGGGGTGACTCTAAAAGCACTTCATTTGCCAAAGAACCTCTACTAATCGCAGCGAAACATAAAACTGATACAGTAATTGCTGAGATGATGGCCATTACAGTCAATGAAAATGCATTTTTCCTAATTCGAAACATGAGTGATGACGTGAAAATAACATCGTTTACAGACACATTTCCGCCTTTAAAATATCTAATCATCTTCAATATGAGTGAAATCGTACTTCGGAAGAAAAAATAAGTTCCTAAAACAGTTACAATTAAAATAACAAATGGTAGTATGACATCATCCACAATCTCAACAAAGCGCGTTGATAAATAATACCCTGTCAATATCAGCACAACGCCTAAGACACCTAATATAACTTCTCCTAATGTAAGCGTGATATGACTATCTTCTTTAGTATCTTGAAAGGCCATCAAACTTTTAATTGAAGATTTACTTAAATAAATAGATGCTTGGATAATGATGAGTATATAGGCAATGACAAGTATAAATAATGTTTGTGCAATCGCTTGAAAACTAAAAATGAATGATACAGATGTATGTATACCTAATAATTTCAACACAATCATTAGTAGTATTTTCGAGCCTAAAATGCCAATAATCATACCTAATAGTGCAGTTATAATGAAAATAAATAACTGCTCAAGCATTAGCATGTAAATAATACTTTTTTTACCTAAACCAATCGTTTGCAATAACCCGAATTCATAACTCCATCGTTTAATAAACAACATATTTGTATACATGATAAATACGACAATGATGATAAATAAAAAATAACTTCCCACTTGTGTACCTTGACGTATCATTGACAAAGACTGGTGCACATTTAAATGATGTACATATTTGATCGTAATAAAACTAAAGAACAACACGATACTTAATACAAGTGAAAAGATATAAATTGCGTAATGAATAATATTTTGTTGAAAGTTCTTCCATATAATATGACTAAAACTCATACATCATGCCACCTAAGATACTTTGTGCACGTAGAATTTCTCTGTGAAAGACGTTTTTATCATCTTCACCTTGATATATTTCAGTAAAAACTTGTCCATCTTTCAACATAATCACACGCTCTGAGAAACTTGCTGCTAATGGGTCATGCGTGACCATCACTATCGTCGCATTATAGAGTTCATTAATTTTTTGAAAACGTTGCAACAAATCTCGAGTATTTTTGGAATCAAGTGCGCCAGTAGGTTCATCCGCAAAAATAATCTTTGGATATGTAATAAATGCACGTGCAGCTGACGTTCTTTGTCGTTGTCCACCTGAAATTTCTGATGGATACTTATCACTAATTTCAAATATATTTAACGCTTTTGTGATACGTTGATAGCGCTCATTCATTTCGCTTTTATCTAACTTCTGAACGGATAAAGGTAACATGATGTTCTCTTTGGCCGTTAGTGTATGTAGCAAATTATATTCTTGAAATATAAACCCAATATCTTTTTTTCTGATATCAGACAACGCTTTGTTAGACAGTTTTTCTAATTGTTGACCGTCTAAAATAATAGAACCGTGTGTTAAATAGTCAATTGAACTTAATACATTCAATAAGGTTGTTTTGCCTGATCCCGAGGGCCCCATGATAGCAACAAACTCTCCCGCTTCAATTGACAGGTCAATATCTTTTAATACTTCTTGTTCAGTTTGCTTGTTACCATAGGTTTTGGCTATCTGCTTTGCCTGTAATATTGTCACGTTAATCGTTCACCTCGTCATTCAATATATCTCCGTGCGCGTTTATTTTAGTGATTTCGCACTTCTTTAGTCAGTTTAATTATAAAAGTAATTACAATGGATGAAATGAAGATGGAGTAACAAATCAACGTTTTAAGGTAACATTGTTGTCACTTGCGTCATACGCGCCATTAATTCATTTTGTTTCGGAAAAGTTAAAACAAATGTAGTCCCTTGCCCTACGGTAGACGTAACACGAACATCGATACCTAATTGTTCCTTAACGCTGTTTACCAAATACAGTCCAATACCCGAAGATGTCGTTTCATTACGATTCGCAGTCGAAGTGAAACCACGCTCAAATATGCGTGGTAAATCTTTGTGACTAATCCCTCTACCAAAGTCTTTAATTTCTAATGCCACATGATCATCCTTTATAAAAGAACGGATAACAATATCCTGGCCTTGTGAATATTTCAAAGAATTAGATAAAATTTGACGAATCATCATGCGACACCACTTGACATCTGTATATACATCTAAATTTGTCTCAAAATTCAAATCATAACCTATACCCTTAGCCTGACTAATATGACGTGTCAATTGAATCTCATCGATGACCAGTCGTTTCAACGCAGTTTCTTCAAAATACATATCTCTATTTTTAGACTCTAATCGAGTTAAATACAGTTGTTTATCTAATAACTCATTAATACGTGCCCACTCATATAATAATGACTTTTTACGGGTACCTTCTGCTTCTTGGTCAATTAACAACTTCATCGCTGTTACAGGCGTTTTAATATCATGCACAAATTCAGTTAAAGATTGTTCCGTCATTTTGATATGTAATTGCTGCTCAACTACGCGTTCTTTTTGACTTGTTAATTTACGGTAAAGGTAATTAACAACTTCCCGTTGAAACGGATCTTCAGCCAAATCTTTGTGCTTAATTTCTTCAATTTCCTTATTATTATATAAATGTTGATATAACTTAACTTCTTTCAAAAAGGTAAAAACTAAAAATAGTGCAGTAAGACCAAGATTTAGCATTACAATAAAGCTGATACCTTCAATTGAAATATCATAATCAATATAAGCCATACCTAATAAAATCAAATGTAAAAACACAATCCAAAAAATCCAATTACTACGTGTTTTAAGGAATAACCAAAACCATTTCAAGTTACTCATGCGCCATGTAACCTTTACCTACTTTAGTTTCAATTTGCGTATCCATACCAATATCAGATAGCTTTTTACGCAAACGATTAACATTAACAGTTAACGTATTATCACTTACAAAAGCTTCATCATCCCAAAGCGCAGTAATTAACGTGTCTCTCGTAACAATTTGATTCTGCTTTTGTATTAACATTTCTAAAATAATCATTTCAGTCTTAGATAAATAGATCACTGCGTCGCCTTTTTGAATGCTATCCTTTGATAAGTCTACAAGCGCATCTTGCCAATTCAATGTTCGCTTTTCTTCTGCGCCAAATTCATAGACACGTCGATAAATCGCCTGCAGTTTGGCTATTAGCACGTTTGTATGAAATGGCTTTTGCATATAATCATCCGCACCTAATTCCATACTCATCACTTGGTCCATAGGATTATCGCGAGAAGATAAAAATAAGATTGGCACGTTAGACACTTGTCTAATCTTTCTACACCAATAAAATCCATCATATTTAGGTAATTGCACATCCATAATAACTATTTCTGGATTAGTTTCTTCATAAATATCCATTACTGCACTAAAATCATCTATTCCTGTCACGAAGAAATCCCAATGTTCGAGTTCTTTTTTCAATTCTTGAAATAGTGTTTGATCATCTTCTACTAATAATACTTGCATCACTTTATCACCTATTATTTTGTATATTTCATTTTTTCTCCAGATTGTACGCGTCCGTTAAAATGTTTAATACGGCAGTCAATTTCAAACCCTCGCATAATCAAGCCTTGTAACGGTGCTTGAACGAAGTAATATATTGGCCATAACAATTTCGGGATATAATCATATAAATGAATCATGACTAAGCGTGTACCTTTAATTTGTCTAAATTCTAATTTGCCTTGTTTCTTTTGATTACGTTTAATTATCGAACCTGAAATGAAATGTAACGTTATCAATCCTATATCGTCTTCAACTTTCTCCATTACTAGTAGTGGCTTAGATTTTTTACGGGCATAAATGAAGTATCTGCCATTCTCTTGATACGTATGCATCAATGTACCACGTGTATCATTCAGCCATTTCATAAAGTAATCTACTAGATACGTCAATGTCCATTTCCTAGGTAATATCATTCGCATCGCTGTTCTGATATCATCGTATTTAGACATTTGTAATTCAGCGTTAATATGTGGACGTTTAATTTGAGTGTTTGTCTTTTCAACAGGAACACCGTAATTCTCTAAACGCTGTACTGTCTCACTATCAAATCGACTGCCACTTACATACACTATTTTAGACACACCTTGTTGCGCTGCTGCTCTAGCAAAGTTATCTGCTGCAATTAGATTTAAATCTCGCGCAGTTGCTTGCGTTAATTTCGCTGAGTTCTTGTTAGGGTCCAAATAATAAACCGCAATATCCATTCCTTCCATAGCCTTTACAACATCAGTATAACTATAAATATCTCTTTTCAACCATGTTATGCGATTATTATTTTCTTTTTTGGTATTAGGATATTTCGATAAAGCATAAATATGCGCTTCTTCTTGAATCACATTACTTATATATTTGCCAATATAACCACTACCGCCTGCTAATAGCACATTTGGTTTCATTTTTGAAATTGCCCCTTTAGTTTAAAAAGTTTTTTATTTTATGTATATTTAAGAATTATTGCTATAATACCATGTAAGACACAATAGTTTATTAATTTGGGAGGAAGCCGTATGGCTCATATTATTCGTGAAATTAGTATAAAAGACGTTGAAGACTTTATAAAATTATTAAGCAAAATTTATGATGAATCTGAATACACACTATATAACCCTGGTGAATATACACCGAGCATTTCAAGCGTGAGCAATCACCTAGAACGCATTATCACTTCTCCAAGAAACACAGTTTACGTTGCAGAACAAGATGATCAACTGGTTGGTTATGCATTTATGACAACTGAAAATTATGAACGTAAACGTCATGAAGCAGTCATTACAATTGGCGTTAGACAGCTTTATCAGAAACACGGTATCGGTATGGCATTAGTAAACGCTGCTGAAGCTTGGTCGATTAACCATGATATTAGACGTATTGAAGCCTCTGTTGTCCCTGAAAATGCACGCGCAGTTGAACTCTTTAAAGCTTCAGGATTCAATATTGAAGGCGAATTAAAAGATAAATTGTACATTAACGGCCAATACTTCAATAAATATGTTATGGCCAAATTACTGATTTAATAACGATTTACCATCACTAATATTATACTCTAGTCATTAGAATATTAAACTAAATTACTACAAAGTTAATTTAAATTTTCAATTACTTCTAAGATTTCAACACCATCATCGCTAATAAAATAGAGAAATGGGAGTGGGACACCGAAATATATTTTAAGAACATATTATTTCGGTGTCCCACTCCCACTGTTTTGGTTAGACATACCTTTTTATATCAACCACGCTCTAAGCACCACAACACTATATAGTCATCATTGGACATAAGCTATGATGTTATGCGTCACTCACACGCTTTCTCATTATCATGTAACTAATGCTCGCGGCACACCGCTTCTAATACGGAGATAATGAAAAATGATTATCTGAACCTGTTGATCCATCAAATGGTGATTGGTAATTTTGTTCTACACCAGATGACGACGTATTTCTACTTAGGAATGCAAGTACACGTTTCATGTTCTCTTTAGATTCTGGTTTGTCTAGATGGAATTGATATTGATGATGTAAATGATGTGAACCATCATAAAACAATGTACTTACCGGTATATTCGCCTCTTTCAACTTGCGATAAAATTCAATGTTTTGACTATAGAAAGGATCCGCATCACCTACTGATAAATATGTTGAAGGATAATCCTTAGTCACTTGATTAATGGTTGACATTTGAGAAATATTTTTAAAATCAGTTTCCCAATGTGTTGCACCTGTATAACTATGCATAAACATTTGAATTCTTGGAAATTCAGTTTCTCTTACCGTCTTCATATCATAAAACCCACCGAAAAAGATAGCACCTTTAATTTGTGAGGGTGTAAAACGCTGTTCAAATCCCATTTCGTTTCGTAAAGTACTGTTTGTTTGTATCGCAACATATTGACTCGTTAGTTGTGCACCGGCAGAATCACCACCAATAATGACTTGGTTTAAATCGATTGGGAAACGGTCTTTATTATGCTTAATAAATTGAATGGCATCATCAAATTGAATAAGCGGTGTAGGATACTTATAGTTAGGCGCTAAAGCATAGTTAACGTTGACTACTACATATCCTTGCTCAACAATTTGAGATAGTAATGGATTTTTGTATTGTTTATCACCTGCAACATAGCCACCACCGTGCATCCAGAAGATAACCGGTAATTGAGTATCCTTATCTACATCATCAGGCATCATGATATCAAGTTGACTTTTAGGAAGATGATTATTGTATGTAATATTTTGAAATAGTTTGACGTTAGGGTTATTAATTTGAACTTTTTCACGCTGCTGTTTGCGTTTTTCACTTTCCTGTTGGTGGTGATATAACCCTAAAGCAACTACGATACTGACGATCATAATTGTGACACCAGTAATCATCGTCCACTTTTTCTGAGTATTCATTCCTTATGATCCTTTCAATTGATTATAGACGGTTTGTCCGCTTTTTTAATAGAAAAGGGAGTGGGACAGAATTCTTTTTAAATTCGTTGTCCCACCCCCGCAAGGGTGACTAGAACTGAGAAAAGCTTGAATTATGCGCCTTCTCAGTTCAGTCAGCTACTGCGAATTTGCAAAAATAGCTTCATTATATTATTTATGTCCCAGCCTCTTTAACATTAAAACATTCAATTTAAATTGTAAAGTATAGCTGTTTTAAATCTAAGCGATATGGTCTTTATTATCACTCTTACGTAGATAATATTTAATTAATACTGCAACTACGATAAACAGACCGACAACACCCATGATGTTATAAAGGAAGTTAATTAAGTCTGCAAATCCTACAAAGCTTAGAATAAACGCAGCAACCATCATAATAGCAATGAAAATGTGATATTTTTTACTATATGGTTCTGTAAAACGTGCTGCGAATGAATAGCATAGTCCTAAAATTGTATTGTACATAACTGCTAACATAATGACAGTTAAAACAAGACCAATCCAAGGATGTATAGCATTAGCTAATGTTAATGTTGGAATTTCAACATTTTTAATTTTAGGATATTCAGATTGTAATGCAAAGTTGATTAAGGCTAATAAGATTGTGTAAATAACACCGCCAAACATTGCACCTCCACCTGAAATTTTACGTTTAGAAGCGTCGCCACCAATAGCAACAACCGTACTAAAGCCAACTGCAAAAGCTAGGCCTCCGTACATTAAGCCTCTAATTACACCCCAAAATGCACTTGTTTTATCAACTGTACTATTAACTTCGTTTAATGGAACGCTACCTGCAAATAAGTAGTAAACGGCAATAAGAATTACCATAATAATTAAGAATGGTGTTACGATACCAAGCGCGCTCACAATTTTGTTGAAGTCTAATAATAATGTTAAATAAATGACAATCGTCATAATTAAGGCACCTAACCATGTAGGTATACCAAAACTCTCTTGGAATGTTGAACCAGAGCCTGCAATCATAGTAACTGCAATACCGAATAAAAAGAATACTAATATATAATCGAAGATTTTGCTAAACTTTTTCCCGAATAAATATTGTAATGTTGACTCATGGTTTGTAGCTTCAAACGCGGTACCTATTTTAGCTACTTGTCTACCAATGAAACCAAGAATTAAACCTGAAATAAGTACACCGATATATGACCATAAACCATATGGTGTAAAGAATTGCATAACTTCTTGTCCAGTTGAGAATCCGGCACCTACTACAATGCCGACATAGGCGAAACCAATTTTTACAGCTTCTTTATTTAATCCCATGCGAAAATATAACCTCCTTAAATTTGACACATTGTGCATTATAACGTACTACAAATAATATGCAACAGTGTATACTAGTTGCGACACGCCGTTTATCGGCTATAACCACTATGTTATATACGCTTATTAAAGATTTAAAATTTCTAAAAAAATTATTATTATTGCCTCATTTCCCATAAATAAGTAACTAGACACATCGTAATTTATGTTACGTTTATGATAAATATCACATTAGAAAAAATGAATGAAGCATTATAATTGGGAATGTTTTAAAGCCCAAATTAATAGAATGCTTGCAAAATCAAAAATAAAAATCATCTACAGCCAAAGGAAAGTTGATGTGGGGTCTGTTTTTGAATTTATGAAGGCTATCTTAGGTTTCACTTGAATGTCTGTACAATGGATATATAAAGTCAAAAGAGAACTAGGATTTGGGAGTGGGACAGAATTCTTTTAAATTCGTCGTAACCCCAGCTTGCTTTGCTTGTAGAATTTCTTGATGAAATTCTCTTTGCTGGGGCCCCGAACCCCAGCTTGCTTTGCTTGTAGAATTTCTTTATGAATTTCTCTTTGTTGGGGCCCCGACTCCCAACTTGCTTTGCTTGTAGAATTTCTTAGTGAAATTCTCTTTGTTGGGGCCCCGACTCCCAACTTGCTCTGCTTGTAGAATTTCTTTATGAATTTCTCTTTGCTGGGCCCCCGCCCGCAAGGATGACTAGAACTGAGAAAAGCTTGATTTAAGCGCCTTCTCAGTTCAGTCAGCTACTGCGAATTTTCTAATTAGCATTATTATATTATTTATGTTCCAGACTCTTAATATCAGAAAAATAACAACTCAACGAGCTGAAAATAATCAGAAAAATAACAACTCAACGAGCTGAAAATAATCAGAAAAATAACAACTCAACGAGCTGAAAATAATCAGAAAAATTATAAAAAAGACAATTTCTATATTATTTCAATAGAAATTGTCTCTTTTCACTTATCCAAGAACTTTATGTCCCGGACCCTCTATCTTTCCTAATTAGAATTTCCATATTGTTGTAATTCGTTAATATCAACGACAACATTATCCATACGCTTAGCTGTTTCTTTAAGTGCATTTCTTGCAACATGATTACTTGGATCTAATTTCAAAATTTGTTTAGCTACTTTGAAAGTTTCAGAATCTGTAATAACAGGCTCTGGAATTGCGTGTAATAATAACATTTGCAATAGACTCTTAATTTCTTTACCATTTGTTAATTGGATGGATGCTTGCGCATGGTAGTACGCAGAATCTAATGCACCCTCAATTTCACTTAACGGATACACAAGTAATAGAAATGCTAAATCATGCAACTCAGACGTTTCTTCAAATTTAATCATATATAAAATACAAGTATAAAACATCATGCTTTCATGTTCATGTGCACATGAAATGTAGGCTTCTTCAAAATCTAGAAAGTCTGCTTTGGCCATTATCTGTCTAACTTGTTCAAATTCTCCACTTAAAACGTTTTCCTTGATGCTGTTTTGCATGACCTTGCCCACCTACTCTTTCGCTTTACTATAATAACCTATTTTATCACAATCATTTGTCATTTTCATTTTATAAATTACTTAATTATAAAATTTATTTTGCACATATCAATGATTATTATATTACAGCTGATTAACCTAGATTTTAGTCAAATGCATTTGCTTTAAATGACGTTTGTGCAACTTCTTGTATCGCTTCATCAGTAGTTCCACCAACTGACAATTTGACTGCTGCAGTGAAACTGCCTTCTACAATTGGTGCATCTATTTTCTTAATATGATGGGGGCCATCGTACATTTCAATCGCTAAATCGATATTCATTTCAGATGATCCTAAATCATAGAAACATAGTGCATCATCTTCTAGGTCATTGATAATATTTTGAATGTCATCAAATGAGGTACCTATACCGCCATCGACACCACCGTATGCGATAATGTTTACATCCTTGGCCATCTGATTAAGTAAAGATTTAGTGCCTTTCGCAATATCTGCACTATGGCTAATAATTATGATTGATGTCATTTGATATCATCTCCAATCAAAGCACTTAAGATATACACCATACTTTGAGCACCGGGGTCAACATAACCTATTGAATCTTTTTTAAAGTATGCTGCACGTCCTTTTGTAGCTTCAATAGCTTTCGTATCAGTCGCAAATTGTTGCAATACTTCAAATGTTAATGTTTCTTCATTCTCTAAAGCTTCACGTGCACGATCTACAACATCAAACATAGTTTTCTCATTACGTTGCACTTTACCTCTTTGCGCAATCGCATTTGCAAATTCAGTAACGACAGCTTTTAAATTATCATTGTCAATATCATCTTTAACGACATTAGACATTTTAACAAAGCTAAATCCGTATAATGGACCAGATGCACCGCCAATATTTGACATTAATGCCATACCTGTTGTTTTAAACAGCGATGCCATACTACTATCATCTAGCTTATCTTTCAAACTTTTGAAGCCGCGTAACATATTAACACCATGATCACCGTCACCAATTGCTCTATCTAAATCTGTTAATACTGTTTCTTTTTCTGAAAAAGTTGTCTCCAAATCTAACAAACGTTGTTTCATTTCTTTAACATCCATTTTTATCACCTCAGTTGAAAGTAGTGTTTCTGTTAAAAGTAACGTGATGCTGTAGGCGCTTGTAAGGCTTTTAATAGCGCTTTATCGCTAGGTAATAGAGTAATTGAGAAACCTTGCATATCTAGTGAAGTCATGTAGTCACCAACAAACCATTGTGCGACTTCTCGGTTCTGTTCCTCTAAATAACGTGCGCTAAATTTAGTTACGATATTCAATTCAGATAATGGTGTACCTCCCATGCCATTAATCATAACGATTAATGATTGCGCTTGGCTTTCTTTGAGTAATCGACCCAATAATCGTTCAACGATGCCATCTATTTCTTCATATTGAATGCGTTCAATACCTTTTTCGCCATGAATACCTATGCCAATTTCAATATCATTGTCATCAATATCGAAGCCATATTGTCCTGTCGTTGGAACCATTGGTGGTGTAAGCGCCATACCAATACTTTTAATTTGAGAAGCAACTGCTTCACCTTTCTCTTTAATATCCTTTAATGTCATACCTTGTTCAGCTAAATATCCTACATATTTATGCACAAATACTGTACCGGCAACACCACGTCTTTGTGTTGCTTCAGATACTGAAATGTCATCTTTAACAATAATCATTTCTACTTGAATGCCTTCCATTTCAGCCATCTCTTGCGCCATTTCAAAGTTCATTACATCACCGGCATAATTTTTAACAACTAATAGCACACCATCACCTGTATCGACAGCCTTGATTGCTTCTAATACTTTATCTGGTGTCGGTGAGGTGAAGACTTCCCCGCACACTGCTGCATCAAGCATTCCTTGTGCGACATACCCTGCGTGAGCGGGTTCATGACCACTACCGCCACCTGAAACAATTGCCACACCTTGAGATTTCTTGTGACGTCGTACGACAATCGTTTCTGCGATGATGTCGATATCATCATTTGCTATTACTAAACCATCCAACATGTCTTTTAAAAAGTGCTCTTTTTGTTTAATTAGCTTTTTCATATGCAATTTCCTCCCTTGGCTATCATCTCAATTATAAATCAAGCACAATGTATGCGCTAACATTTACATGCATGTCGTTATATTTTTCATTTTTTTACAAAAAATTGGGAATGGACTAGATTTCGTCGTTATGCTAGAAAATCTATCCACTCCCGTGAGCATCACTCGTATCAATGAAAAATTTAGTATTGAACTACTTAGATACGAGATATTATATAGTGTCACTTTCGCTTTATTATATGCGTTTCGATTTATACATTAAGTAAATGAAATATGGTGCGCCGATAATAGCAACTACAATACCAGCAGGTACACCTGTTGGTTCGAGAATAATTTTACCAATCGTATCTGATAGAACAAGTAAGAAAGCACCTACAACAATTGAAATTGGTAAAAAGAGTTGATGGCGTGGTCCAATAATTGATTTTGCAATATGCGGCCCCATTAAACCAATAAATGCAATCGCACCTGCAACTGCAACAGCAATTGAAGATAATACAACCGCAATAAAGAATAGAACGATACGCTCGCGTTCAATCTTCACGCCAAGCCCTTTGGCAATATGCTCATGTGTATGAATTAAATTAAGCACATTAGATTTGTATAACAGAAATGGAATGATGATAATAAGCCATGGAATCGTTGCAATCACAAATGTCCAATCATCGCCCCAAATATTACCAGCAAACCAAGTCGCTATAAATTCTGACTGATCTTCGTTAAATTTTGACATAAGTGTAATAGAACCACCATATAAAGCTGTCTGCATCCCTACACCAATTAACACCATACTTGAAGGTGTAATGCCATCTCTTTGATTCACACTAAATAAAAAGATAATAATAGCGGTTGCTACGCCACCAACAATACTTATTAGCGGTAATACATATACAAAATTATCTGGATTAATATGAGCAATTGAAATAAATAAAGCAATTGCAAAACCACCGCCAGCATTAATACCTAAAATACCTGGTTCGGCAATTGGATTCTTAGTGACACTTTGAATAATAGCACCACTTAAACTAAGCGCTGCACCTGCTAAAATCGTAATTAACATTCTAGGGAATCTAAATTCCATTAAAATTAATTGATCATAATATTCACCTTGACCAATAAGCGTCTTTAAAAAACGATCTACGGGTATCTTATACTCTCCAGAAGACACACTCCATGTACATGCTGCTAATAATAGTATTGAAAAAATGATTAACGTAATGATTTGTTTACGTCTTAATTTTGGATGTATCATATTGTGCGCCCCCCTCTTTTAACTAAATATAAGAAGTAAGGTACGCCAATAAACGAAATAATAGCGCCCACTGGTGCCTCACCTAACATACGTGCAATGGTATCAGCTAATATCATGAGCAAACCGCCTGACAACGCAGTTAATGGTAATACCTTGGCGTAATCAGTACCCACTAAAAATCTAACAATATGAGGTACCATTAATCCGACAAAGGCAATTTGTCCTACCATCGACACGGCAACACCAGCTAAAATCATCGTTAAGAATAGACTCACACCACGAATCATCGTGATATTCTGTCCTAATCCTTTCGCAAGGGTTTCACCTAAATTTAAAATCGTTAGTTGTTTACTCATTGCTATAATGATTATGATAGCAATAATAATTACTGGGCCACTCCACATAAGTTGCTTCCAAGTCGTACCTGAAACACCACCGGCAGTCCAGAATGTTAGTGTTTGGTTTAGTTTAAATGTTAACGCAATACCCTGACTTAAAGCCGTTAATAATGCACTTACAGCAGCACCGGCTAAAATAATTCTCATAGGGTTAAACCCATCTCGTCTAGATCGCCCTATCGTTAAGACGATAAAGCCACCTAGCATTGCGCCTAAAAATCCTGCAAACATAAGCATTAAAAATGGCGCCGCGGGATAAATGGCAAACGTTAATGCCAACGCAAATGAAGCACCTGAATTCAAACCAATTAGACTCGGATCAGCGAGCCCGTTTTTTGTTACACCTTGAATCACAGCACCTGCAACTGACAGTGCCATACCTACTAATACCGCACCTAAATCACGCGGTATACGTATCTCACTAATAATGTTATGTTGTTGGTTTTTAGGATTATAATGAAAAATAGCATCCATAATAGTTGAAAAACTAATTTTTGCTTCGCCTATCAAGATAGATACGAGCAATGCGCCTATTAACAACACAAAGACTAAAATCATATAGCCAATAAAACCGATGTTTACTTTTTTATCTTTCTCCATCATGATAAATTCCCTTTTCTTAGTTTATCTATATATTATGAATAATTACGTTGGAATAAGTCATATGTGACTAATAATGGTTTCCCTGTACGTGGATCTGTACTAAGCACGACATCAATATTGAATACTTGTTCTAAAATATCTTTCGTTAGCACGTCTTCCGTAGGGCCACAAGCAATGATATCACCTTTCTTCATTGCAATAAGATGATCAGAAAAACGAATAGCTTGATTAATGTCATGTAAGACCATGACGATTGTGCAACCTTGTTCTTTATTTAATTGTTGTACTAATTCTAATATTTCTAATTGATGTGATATATCTAAATATGTCGTAGGCTCATCTAAGAAAATGATGTCTGTTTTTTGAGCAAGTGCCATCGCAATCCAAACACGTTGGCGTTGACCACCACTTAAATCATTAATAGAGCGATGTCTAAATTCAGAAGTTCCAGTAACAGTCAAAGCCCAATCAATTTCTTTCTTATCTTCAGCAGATAGTCGTCCAAATCCTTTTTGATGTGGAAAACGACCATAAGACACAAGTTCTCCAACTGTAAGGCCATCTGCTACTTCAGGTGTTTGTGGTAATATCGCAATTTTTTTAGCAATCTCTTTTGTAGACTGTGTATGAATATTTTCACCATCTAATTGAATTTCACCATTTTTTATTGTTAGTAAGCGCGATAATGCTTTTAATAATGTAGATTTACCGCAACCATTAGGGCCAATAATTGACGTAACTTTGCCATCCGGAATTTCTACATCTAAATTGTTAATAATCGTATGATCCCCATAACCTATTTCCACTTGTTGTGCTTTTAAACGATTCATGCTTTCCCTACTTTCATAATAAATAGCTTTGGATATGATTGAAATAGTCAATTGATAATAATTATCATAGTCAATAGATGTATTATAACATCTTTGCAAACAACTGACTATTTGTAATTAATGCACAAAAGGTTAGGCATTTTATGGATTGGCAGAGTCATTTAACCTTTACCAATCAATGAAAACACCTAACCTCATTCATTCACTATTATCAATTATTCATCAATTAAAAATCCATTGCCATATACATCTCTCACATCATGGACAACTAAAAAGGCATGATTATCAATCTTACGTATCATTTTCTTTGCTTTAGATACTTGTGTTTTCGCAACAACAACATAAAGGACGTCTTTTTCTTCACGACTATAATAGCCTCGCCCATCTAAGATGGTAAGGCCACGCCCTACTTGTTCATCTATTGCCTTCGCTACTTGGTCTGGCTTACTTGAAATAATTGTCATTGCTTTTTTAGTATTTAAACCTTCAATCACATATTCCATCACTTTTGTACCTATGTACAGTGAAATAACTGTCACTAATGCCATTTGTAAAGGTAGTACCGTTAACGATATAAGTACAACAATTAAATCGAAAAATAACAAGGCATATGCCGTACTAACATCTAAATATTTATTAGCAATTTGGGCTAGTATCGTTGTTCCTGCAGTGGTACCACCGGCGAGAACTATAATACCAATACCTAATCCAACACAAGAGCCACCAAAAACGGCATTAATGATGACATTTCCTGTTTCAACATGCCACTGCTCAGTTAAACTCAAGAAAACGGAGATCAATACAGTTGCTATTATAGTCAATACCATACTTTTTTTACTTAAAAATTTATATCCAACTATGATGAGTAATGCATTAGCTACAAAATTTGTAATGGCTGGAGAAATGTGAAACGCATAATATAGAACAATAGCTATACCTGTTACCCCACCTTCTCCTAAATTACCTGAGATAATGAACGCATTTACCCCAGCTGAAAATATGAAAGAGCCTAGTATGACCAAAAGTAAATCTTTAATATTTTTATTCACATATACCAACCCCTTTAATTGTAATATCACTAAAAATGTTAGCACATTCACTAGCAAAGCTACAATATTCATTTTGAAAAGGGATTAAAACCATGAATGTTTAACCATATCATTGTCTTGTCTCTCGTTTGAATCCTCATTATAAATAAAGAGAATCATAAATAAATATAAATTTTCTGAATTTTTTGTTTACTTTAGCGATTCCTTTTGCTATAATGTGTATAACTTCTTAATAAGAGAAGTTATCTCCTTTGTGTTGTTTATAGTAACAAAACAAATTTTGCTCGAAGTACTGTGACAGTACCTAGTCCTTACCGTTACAAGTACATTAATATTCATTTCCCATAAAAACCAAGTATATAGAGTGTCTCCTCACTCTACATACTTGGTTTTTATCATTTATCTTAAAATTATCAATCATTATAATATCGATAGCTTGTCTGTCTCACCCAAAAACGAAAAAAACTGAGAAAAGAGGCTGGGACATAAATAATATAATGAAGCTATTTTGCAAATTCGCAGTAGCTGACTGAACTGAGAAGGCGCTTAAATCAAGCTTTTCTCAGTTCTAGTCACCCTTGCGGGGGTGGGACGACGAATTCAAAAAGAATTCTGTCCCACTCCCATCTTCTCAGTTCATTTAGCTACTGTGCATGAACAACATCACTTTAATGATTCATACGTATCTTAGATTTCATTAATTGGATAAGTATAAATGATATCTTCTTACCAAGCGAATAATCCAACAAACGCTGCAGTAAGTAATGACACTAAAATACCTGCTAATAACATCATTGGTACATATTTAGATACAAAATCTGATGTTTTTTTATCAACAATCCCTTTTAACGTTCCTACAATCATGCCAATCGTTGAGAAGTTGGCAAATGAAACTAAGAATGTTGAAATGACTGCTCTTCTATGTGGACTATATGAATCTACTACTTTACTAATTTCACCCATAACTACAAATTCATTCGTAACAATTTTCTTAGCCATTTGTTGCGCAACGATCCATGCTTCTCCCCATGGTAAACCAAGTAAAAGTGCAAATGGATACATAAATAAACCTAAAATTTGATTCAAGCCGAAACTGCCTTTTACACCAATCCATCCACCAACAAGACCTGTAATCAGATTTATAAAGCGATCAATTAAGTCTGCTAAAGCAACAAAGCTAATGACGAAAGCAATAATGATTAATACCAGTTTACCCGCATTCAATACAGAATCACCTAGGAATGAGAAGAACGGTTGACGTTCAACTGCTTCATCATTCTTAATGCTATAAATGATATCTTCTTGCTCTTCAACACTTACTGGATTCAAGATTGAAGAAACAATAATCGCATTGATAATATTTAAAGGTATTGCAGTTAAAACAAGTTCACCAGGTATCATTTGTACATATGCCCCAACAATGGCACCAGAGATAGAACTCATTGACATCATAGCTACAGTTAATACACGCATTTCATTCATGCGTTTAAGTTGTTCATTAGATACAGCTAACGCTTCAGTATTACCTAAGAACATCATTTCAATACCGAAGAATGATTCAAATTTAGGTTGACGTGTAACCTTAGCTAGTACCCAACCAATACCACCTATAACTTTAGGTAGAATGTTGAAATACATTAAAACGTCAAACAATGGTACAACAAGTAGAATTGGGAATAGCGCACTAATCGCCATATCCATTTGTTTACCGCTAGTAAAGCTGCTAAATGCAAACCCTGTTCCAGTGTGTGCGGATTGAATTACCCATGCAATTGCTGAAGCTAATCCTTCTACAATCGTTCTCCCAATTTGGAAATAAACAAAGAACCATGCTAAAAACAAGTTTAAAACAACAAGAATTAAAATAGATTTCCATTGGATATTTTTGCGATCTCTTGAAAATAATACTGCAATTCCCAAAAATGCAAGTAACCCAATGATGTTAATCACTAAAAACATAAGGCACCTACCTGACTAAATTTTTATGACGTGATGTCATGGCATGTTTATATAACAGAACCGTACTTTAAACTCTAATTAACCCCAAAAGTTCCGTTAATATTATATTTCTCATTATACCATGAGGCAATGTTCGAGAAAATATAGATTCGTCAAATTAACATAAATGAAAAAGCGCGAGACAGACTTCGTTTTGAAATCATTGTCTCACGCTTTCTACTTGCTTTACTTATCGTTGTTCATGTTGACTATCTATTTGCTATAACCCTAGATTAGGTTTTAGAAAAGCTTAGTATATATGTCTTTTAAATTCAGATAGTGATTTTACAATACAGCATCACACTATGGTTGGTTACAGGTGTGTTTTACATTCATTTAATCATGGTTCTTTTCAATATCATGATAAATATAATCACCAATATACTGAGACGCTTTTCCGTTCTCTATTGAGCAGAAATCATTATAAAATGCTTCGATTTTATCTTTATATTTTACTTTATGTTGTTCAATTTGTTTTAATTCTTTAGCTAATTTAAATTCATCTGTAATGATTTCACCAGGTAGATCATTCATATAATCCATGTAGAAACCACGTAGTCCTTTATCATATTTTTCTATATCATAGGCAAAGAAAAATTGTGGGCGTTTTAAGATACCAAAATCAAACATAACAGATGAATAATCAGTTATTAACGCATCAGAAATGAGGTATAATTCCGAAATATCGCTATAATTTGATACATCGATTGCAAAGTCGTCAAATCCATGTAAATCTAACGCATTAGCAATAAGATAATGCATTCTTAGTAAGATGACATAGTCATCGCCAATTTCTTTTTGGAGATTTGCCAAATTAATTTTCAAATCGAATAAGTATTGGCCTTTCTTCACAAACTCATCATCTCTCCAAGTTGGTGCATACATAATGACCTTTTTATCTGCAGGTAAATTTAAATTACGCTTAATTTGTTCAATATATTCAGTATCATTTTGACGATTAACTAAAACATCATTTCTTGGGTATCCAATTTCCCAGATACGGTCTTCGTCCATCCAAAATGCAGATTTGAAAATATTTGAAGAGTATCTATTAGGTGATACCAAACGATCCCAACGAGATGCTTCGGCATAGAAATTCTTCTTATAGTTTGCAGTAGTTGTGCCAGGCATTCTAACCACTTTCATATCGTTAGCTAAACGTTTTAATGGTGTTCCATGCCAAGTCTGAATATACATTTGATTCTCTTTTTTATTTAAATATAGTGGCAATCTAGCATTTGTCACCCAATATTTTGCTTTAGCATAGGCATCATAATACGCTTTTGATCCCTTTTTAACTTTAGTTGCATTGCCTGGAACAATGTTATTTTCAGGCTTAGAAAAGGCCCATATATAATTTAAATGTGGATAATGTGTCTGCATGTATTCATAGATATACTTAGGACTATCGCTGTAGTTTTTACCGCCGAACGCTTCAAATACAATTGTATTTGGATCGACCATAGCCTCATTATCACTGAGTTGATATTTTGAACGTTCTTTCATTTTGCTATTTAACAAAATATTTTTAACTAAGCGCGTTTTATTGCGCAAATCATTAACATATTTAGCATTTTCAATATTATCCATAGATAAGAATACTATTTCTAAATTGTATAATATCTTTCCATCTTTAAAGATGTCCCATTTGATTGCTTTAACAATCTTAATCAATACATCTTCAAGTGTTACATATCGAGATTTTATATCTCTAAGGGCTGGATCGAAGCCGCTTTTAATTTCATTTTTCATTCTGTTGATCAAGAAATGTTTGACGCGTTTATCATTAGTTCGTCGCATTGCATCAAAGAAACTATTAACGTGATCTTCAAATTTATTTGTAAAGTCTTGATCACTTAAGGTATTACCATAAAACGGATCATAGACTTCGCCACGATAATAGAATGGGAAATTGGTAATTCTAACGAAACGCTCTGCATATTTTAAATATTCCAACACAAATGATGTATCTGCATATATACTTAATGACTCATTAAATTGAATTTGGTGTGCTTTAATGATGGCATTTTTAAACAGAATATTACATGCTGATTCTTTTCTCAAAATTGAGTTTGGACTTTTTTGATGCGTATCATATTGCATACGCACTCTGTCTTTATCTACATATTGTGGACGTTGACTTCTAAATTTATGAATAGGTGCAATCAATGTATCTAAACCATTTACGTGTTGTAGGTAAAAATCAACAGCATAGGATGCTAATTGATCATCCGCATCTAGGAATAGTACATATTGCCCATGCGCTTGTTCTAAAGCTACATTACGTGCATGTGCGTGACCAGTATTTTCTTGTAACTGAATGAAGTGAACGTCTTTGTCATATGTCTTTAACGTTTCTTGTAGTCGTTCTGTTGAACGATCAGTTGAACCATCATCGACAATAATAACGTCGAAGTCTTGGTTTCTTTGACTTTTCAAGCTGTGAATACACTCACTAATATAATCTTCATTATTAAAATACGTAATAATAATCGATAATTTATTCAATATATTTCTCTCCAATTTTCTAATTATTCATCGTATGCGTCACGTCATTGATGAGGGATTGGTAGTTAATTAATGCTTGTTCTACACTAAATTTTTCACTTAATTTTACATCTTTGAAATGGATATTTCTAGCCATTTCCATTGCATTCGCAAACCCTTCAATGTCATCTTTTTCCACAAGTATACCATTTTCGTGATTCCGAATTAACTCACTTGGTCCATAGCGTACATTATACGAAATAACAGGACAACCACAATTAATACTTTCCATAATGGATAACCCAAAGCCCTCATATCGACTTGTTAGAAGGGAAGCAATTGCCTTTGGAAATACTTCTTTAGGCGTATTCGTGTGCCCTTTAAAAGTAACTTTATCTTCAAGTTGAAGCGTTCTAACTAGTTGTTTGAGCTTGTTTAAATTACCTTCTTTATCATCGCCATACACTAAAAGTTTAGATGAATACCCTTTTTTCAAATACATATCGAATGCTTTGATAATATGATCAATCTGCTTTTCAGAAGCTAATCTACCAATAAAACAAAATTGATCTTCAACAGCATCTCGATGATTTGATTGCGCTATGTCTAGAAAATGAGGTATCACCTCTATTTTATTATCATCTATATCAAATTGCGATTGAATATCACGTTTTTGGTAATCGGTTAAAACAACATATTTGTCAATCTTTTCATGATTATCAAGCGCAAGCTTATACGAATGACGAACGTTATGATCTTGTAAATGGTTACTATGAAACATTAATATACGCTTAATATTATTTTCACACTCAATCAATGGTCTGTCGAGTAAGCGTGCATCATTGAATACGATACTTCCATCTGCTAAAACATGATTGTAATAATACGTAAATAAAGCTTTTTCTTTTTTGAAGATGCGCGTTTCACCTTGCTTAGTGAAATGTTGTATATCAATCAATTGATTCTTTTGATCGTTCATAAAATGTTTCTTTAAATACATGTTACCCTTTTTATCGTAATATTCTTCCGATGTTTTGATGGCTGTTACGTCGTCAAAATAATCAATTTTATGCAGTCTACCGTTCAAAGTAAATGATTTGCGTTTAGCTATCTTTTGCGTATTGGGATTTATTGTATCTTCAAACTTGATCACCTGTCTGTCCGTATAATATCTACGAAACAATACGTATGTCTGATCTTTATAATACTTTACGCTATCTCCTTCTTGAACAGCTTCCAATCCGCGTATATTAACCTTCGTTTGGATGGGTAACTTTCGAAATAATTTAGGTTCAACGGGCTCCTCTAATAATTTATAATTCGCCAACCAGTCATATATGTTTTCAATGACTGTGTTGTCAGTAATTAACTTTTTATTTCTAAAAATGCGATATACATTTTTATAATTAGCGTTATAATTCGTCGTTAAAATCGTAGATGTTTGTCCCAATTGTGTTTCTAAAAATTGTATTCTATGCAATAAAGATTTTGTTCTCCCACCATGTGTAGGCGGCAAAGTAGATGTTATTGTATATAGCATAGTCATTCTCCAATCTCATATCTTAATGGTGTAAATGTTTATATGTCGCTTAATTAGTGTCGATTATTCCACAATCGACTTCATAACTCAAAGCATATCTATTATTTCATGGTTACTTATTTAAAAAAGTAGCTGGAACTATTATTAGTCCCAACTACACACCCCGCATTATTCAGTTAGGTTTTGTGTTGTAACAAATTGATGATATTTGTCATGGTTACGCATTAATTCAGTATGCGTACCTTCTCCTGTCACTTTACCTTGATCTAAGAAAATGATTTTACCCGCTTTTTTAATAGTTGAAAGACGGTGGGCAATAACTATCGTTGTTCTACCTTCCATGAGAATTTCTAATGCCTCTTGGATTTTTTGTTCACTCTCACTATCTAAATTTGCAGTCGCTTCGTCTAATAATAAAATATCAGGATTCTTCACGAAACTACGTGCAATATCAATACGTTGTCTTTGACCACCCGATAATTTCAGTCCTCGTTCTCCTACTAACGTGTCATAGCCGTCATCAAACTGCATGATGAAGTCATGACAATTCGCTAATTTAGCATATTTAATCAATTCTTCATCTGATACTTCTCGATTAATACCATATAGAATGTTGTCACGTATTGTACCACTCATCATAGAATTCGATTGCATGACATAACCAATCTTATTACGCCAATTTGTGATAGGTACATCATAAATACTTTGGGTGCCATACTTAATTTCTCCAGATTCAATGTCATACATACGTTCAATCAGATTGAATATTGTACTTTTACCTGAACCTGATGGCCCAACAAATGCACTGACCTCGCCTTGAGGAATACGGAAAGATACATTGTTGAGAATGGTTTTGATATCATATTTGAAATCAACATTTTCAAATGACAATTCGCCATCGTTGATTGAAATATGATCTATAGGTTGCAAATCTTCCATTGGCTCAATAGGTTCTTGCATAATTTCAAAGATCCTACTACTTGCACCCACTGCCTTTTTATAGTCTGTAACTAATGTTGAAAGATTCATTAATGGCATTGATAATTGCATCACATAAAAAATCATTGCAATCAGTGCACCCGCTGTGATAGCACCAGTTGCTATTCTTATCGCACCGAAACCTAAGATAACTGCAATCATTAATAACATAATTACACTTGAAATAGGTTGAATCACTGCAGTAATTTTGGCTTGTCGTAGACCCAAATTATAAATTTCACGTAAGTTACTATGTGCATTATTTAACTCTTGTTTCTCTGTATTCGATACTTTAACTAATCGCATCTCAGTTAACACACGTCCTAATAACCCACTAAAGTTCGCAATTTCAGTTTGTGTATTCATTGATATCTTTTGCATTTTACGTCCTAGTGGAATCATGATCGCCATAAATATCGGAATAGCAATAAATGTTAATAATGTCATTTGCCAATCCATAATAAATAGCATGACGATTGACCCAATGAGCGTTATAACTGCTGGTAGTAATTGTGGCAATTTCTGTGAAATAAATTCATTAATAACCTTTGTATCGTCTGTCAAACGACTCATTAGCTGTCCGCTTTCATTCTTATCAAAAAATGGCATCTTTAATTTAATGATATGTCCCCATAATATGGAACGAATATCATAAATCATTTTCTCACCAATTTTACTTAGTAAATAAATACCTATACCACTTAATAGTGCATTGGCAATAAATATACCTGCAAATAATAGAACGATATTCCAATTAATACTACTTGTAGAGAATTTATCAACCAGCCGTCCGGTAAATAGCGGAATTAACAGACCACTAATACTCCCTAGCGAAGAAATTATGATTGCCGCGATAATTAGTCCATATGGCCACGACAAACGTTTAAATAAGAAAAATAATGGATTTTGTCCTTTCATATATTAGCCCTCTTTTTATATTCATTTTAAAAATTTAATTATCTCATTTTCCAAGTATAAAGCTTTAGCAAAAAAATTCATATAAACATACTTATATGATAAAATATTTTAGTTGAAATTTTGAAAAAGGAAAGATAAGAATGAAACGACGCTTTACAATGATATTGGTTGCATTGTTAACCATTGCTATTATAGCACCTAAAACATATGCTTCCGAATATGAGCCAACACCTACCGAAATTGCTAGACAATATGGTTACCCAAATGTAACAGATGCCTATCAACCAGAAGGTAGTATTAATGTTAGTCAAACCGGGCAAATTTTATATGACTATCAATCTAACCAAAAATGGTACCCTGCTTCAATGACGAAGTTAATGACCATGTATTTAACACTCGAAGCTATCAATAAAGGGGAACTTTCTTTAAATGACAAAGTACATATTACGGATCAGCATTATCGTATGTCAACGTTACCAGAATTAAGTAATACGAAATTATATCCTGGGGAAACTTATACCATTAGTGAGTTACTTCAAATTACAGTCTCTAACTCAAGTAATGCTGCTGCTTTAATTTTAGCTGATGAAGTTTCTGGAAACGTCAATGATTTTACAGATTTAATGAATAAGAAAGCCAAAGCGCTAGGTATGTCAAATACGCATTTCGTTAACCCAACAGGTGCCGAAAATTCACAATTAAAAGATTTTGCACCATCAAAATATAAAGATCAAGACAATTCCACTTCTACTGCAAAGGACTTCGCAATTCTAGATCACCATGTCATTAAAGAAACACCGAAAATACTACACTTCACTAAGCAACTTGCTCCAACACAACACGGTGTTACATACTATACATTTAACCATTCATTAGAAGGTGCCGATATGAGTTTGCCAGGTACTGACGGATTAAAAACAGGTTCAAGTGATGTTGCAGATTATAACCATACGATTACAACTAAACGTAAGCAATTCCGTATCAACCAAGTTATTATGGGCGCTGGAGATTACGTTAGTTTAGGCGGTGAAAAACAGCGTAACATGATGGGTAATGCGATGATGAACCGTTCTTTTGATCAATATCGTTATAAAAACGTGCTTTCTAAAGGTACGCATAAAATAAACGGTAAAACATACTATGTCAAAGAAAATTTATATGATGTAGTGCCTAAAGACATGAATCAAAAAGATTATAAATTCATTATTAAGGATGGTAAGGTTCATCTTGATTATGATCGTCAATTTCTTACAAAGGACGATGGACCACCTAAAGTTGACGTAACGAAACCCTTATTACACAAAGCAAACACTATTGCTCAAACGACTTGGAAAGAACATCCAATTGTCACTTTTATAGCATTAGCGTTATTAGCAATTGCATGTATACTTATTGTACGTTCAATTATTCATTTATTATTTAAACGCAAATAGCATCAATTAAACGCCTATAGTTTGAGACAATGTCTCAGATTCGAGTGATACTCAAATCGATAACATAACGCTGTTATACGACGCCTAGTGGAAATGAACTATATCTACTTTAAAATGACGCACAGGACAGAAATTAAAATACATTCATTGTCCGCTTCTAATATGCTTTAAGCGCGATTTCAAATCAGATAGCTACTGCCAAATGATAAAGGAGGTTGAGACATTTTATCTTGTCTCAACCTCCTTTTAATAGGATTAAATCTCATATTCTTAATTATTTAGCATCTTTGCCATATAATTCTTGTTTAATTTTAGTTGTTGAAATACCTTCCGTACGTTTTAAGTATACAACTTCACATTTGTCTTTTAAGAAGTCAAATTCGCCTTCCCAGTCATGTCCCATTACAAAGACATCTACTTCAAAACGATCTACGTCAGTTTCTTTTTGTCCCCAATCATTCTCAGGAATGACTAAGTCAACATAACGAATTGATTCCAACATCATTTTGCGTTGCTCATAATCATAATATGATTTTTTATTCTTAATTTGATTGAATTCATCTGAAGATAAAGCGACAATTAAATAATCGCCCATTTCACGCGCTCTTCTTAATAATTCAATATGACCATAATGTAATAAGTCATAAGTGCCGTAAGTAATAACTCTTCTCATATAACGCTATCTCCTTAACATAATTTTTAACATT
This sequence comes from Staphylococcus sp. GDY8P85P, assembly GCF_017892405.1. Classification (NCBI taxonomy): domain Bacteria; kingdom Bacillati; phylum Bacillota; class Bacilli; order Caryophanales; family Staphylococcaceae; genus Staphylococcus; species Staphylococcus sp. GDY8P85P. Next base: position 35,482 of record NZ_JAESLA010000014.1, read on the forward strand.
TTTTCATAACTTTAATTTAGCATAAATAAAATTTACATACCATTAATTATATAAGACATATTACACTATCGCTTTAAAAGGCGTTTGACAGACTGTTTACTATTAAATGCAAATTTCTTAGGCATGACCTGTGCTTTAAATCGGAAATATCCAGGTCGTCCAATACCGACATCAATAAGTGTTTGACGCCACTTCTCATAAGTATCGCGCGTCCAATGCGTTGCACCTTGCTCAACAGCTTGGATAATTCTAAACAACGCATCTCCAGAGTAATTGGTATGTTGCATATCCTTAATATAATGCGTAACTTTATCAATAAAGTTAGGTGTTACTCTACTATATTTTAATAAATAAGCTTGAATAAGATAACTCACGATTAAATCATCCATTCGATAACTATAGTAGGCTTTCTCATTTGTTAAAAGGAGTATCTCCATAACCCTTTGACGTACGCGTCTGGCATCTTCAATATAGGAGATAAACGTATCACCACGCTTATCAGTGATCGAACCTTCTTGCTCATTATATCCATATATCATCAGCGGTAATAATTGTATATCACGTGCAGTTAAATAAGCACGTGTGATAAAGGTATGTTCTTCACAAAACACAACATCTTCATCAAAGCGCAACGCACTAAATTTAGAATTGAATAGTTTTCCACCTGGCCCAATAGATTGCAAGATTTCAGGTGCTTGTGCTAATGATACTAATGCTTCACGGTTCATTTCTTCATGTGTAGGTACAATTTTCCAATCTCCATGAACGCCTCTTCCAATTTGTCCTATAACGATATCGACTTCTTGATTACGCTCATAATAATCAATCATTTTATCAAGTCTTCCCGGTAGAAACTGATCGTCTGCGTCTAAAAACATAAATGCTTCCACATCATCAGACATTGCAGCTAATCCAAAGTTTCTACTTGCAGCTGCACCTTGATTATCTTGATTGTAAATCATGATATTTTTAACTTCTTTTTGCAATTGCGTAAGTTCATGCCTTGAATGATCTGTAGAGCCGTCATTCACACAAATAATCTCAACTTCATGCGTTGTATCAATCGATTTGATTGCCCTACGTATTGTATTTTCTGCATTATAAACAGGAATTATGATAGCTATTTTCATTTTTCCACCATCTTTTCAATAAATTCTGTAACACGTTGAACGCTTGCTTCACTATTATATTTATGCCAATGTTTAAATAATGGTTCAAACATCGCGACATCATTTTTAATTTTTACAATCAATTCTTCCTCAGTCGTTGCTTTATATCGTTGAGGAATGGCTTTATAAAATTGGTTTAAGCCACGAATTTTATCATATTTTTCTTCGTCATACACATAAAACAATGTCGGTTTTTCTAGCAAACTTGCCTCAATAGGTAATGAACTATAATCGCTAATAATGATATCCGCCATAATCATCAATTCCTGAGTTGTCGCTACAGTTTGACGTTGCGAAATTGATGGATGTAGTTGATTAATCAATGTGTACTCAGGCAAAGCTTGCTCAAATCGTTCAACATCTATGTGTCTATTATTTTCTGAACCTTCACGATACGTTGGAACATAGACAACTAACGTTTTATGAATATTATAAAGTTTTTTCAAACGTTCTTGCTCGGCCTTAAGATTGAATTTTAAATAGTGGGTTAAACGAGGTAAACCAAGTGGCAACATTTGTGATTCAGTAGCACCAAATGAGGCCTTAAAGCATTCCCCCATCTCTTTTCCACCAATAAGATAATAATCTGTTGCATGATATACACGCTGGTATTGCTTAACCATTGTGTTGTTAGTTAAATCAACTTGATGATCGGTTAAACCGAAATTTTTTAGGGCACCTGATGCATGCCACGTTTGAATAATCGTTTGTGAGTGTTTCTTAGAATAACCACCTAGCATTAAATAATACGTATCAATGATAATGATTTTTGAACGACTTAACGCTCTGATATGTTTGACGATATGTTTATTTCCTGCAGGTATAAAAGTAATATGGTTAAGATGTTCTAGTCTATATTGTTCTTCAACCTTCGCAATCACAGTTATATTGTAACCCTTACTATCTAAGTCATTAATAATTGGCATGACATCTTCAGGGAACGTCATTAGAACAGTGATACGTTGTTTGTCTACGGATTTCCCTTTAAAAATGAAGTTCAATAATGCAATCATCAACATATATACTTTTTTTATAATTAGTCGCATACGTTTACCTCTCATATTTTCAATATAAAAATTATAAATCAAAACTACCCGATGTGCTGAATATACAAAATCCTTGATAAACGCTTCTACATTTATCAAGGACTTTAAAATTATAAGAAATCTGCGAAATGATCACGATATCTACGATGTAAAATTGAACCTAATACGAAGAATATTAAAATAACGATAACGTTATATAGTAATAATTTCCAATGTTCAATAAAGTACCATTCGTGGAATAATATTGCAGCACGATATGATTCTGCTAAGAAATAGACTGGATTAAATTTAATGATTTCACCAATTGTTCCACCAATACCTGAATCTTTAGGCACCCATAGTATTGGAGACATATAGAATAGAATTCTTAGCAAGGCCTGCATAATCATTTGCGTATCACGTACAATAATGCCGAGCGTCGATGTGAATAATGCAACTGACGCCGTAAAGAAGAATGTAAGTGGTACGTAAATCAATAATTGCACAATATGAATCGAAGGGTAAATACCATTAACGATACAAATGCCAATGATAATTAACAATAATCCTATATGACCATAAAATCGGCTGGTTACCGTATACGTCGGTATAATAGAGAGCGGGAAGTTCATCTTTGCTACTTGATTAAATTTCATCGCTACCGATTTCGTTCCTTCTAAAATACCTTGATTGACGAAGAACCACATACTAATCCCTACTAGCAACCAATAAATAAAAGGTATACCGTGAACAGGCTGGTTACTTCTGATTCCCATACCAAATACGAACCAATAAACCATGATTTGTAATGCTGGATTCAGTAATTCCCATGCTACGCCAAGATAGTTATTCGTATTCGTTATTTTAATTTGAAATTGTGCAAGTCTTTGCACTAAGTAAAAATTCTTGATGTGTTCTTTAAAAACAGATCCTACTGCCGACATTGAAATTAACCACGCTTTCAATTAAATATATACAATGTATTAACATATTAATTAATGATTCGGATAACTACATTATATATAACATTTTCTCAAAAGTTTAATATAATTATTACGTACGCATCGTATTATTATATATTGTAAAGTAGATTACTATAAAATAAGACCATAACTATGGACTTCATTTTATAAAAAAAGTAAAATCTACTTATTGTTTACAAAAAGTTATACAAAATCTCTTATACACTTTACACTAGGTTAATAAATTTAACAACTATTGTATGATGTATTATAATCTATATAAGTATTGATAAGGAAGGAATTATCATGAGCGTATCTGTAAATATCAAAAATGTGACAAAAGAATATCGCATTTATCGCAATAATAAAGAACGCATTAAAGATGCCTTAATCCCTAATAATAAAAATAATACATTTTTCGCTTTAGATGATGTCTCTATCACAGCACACGAAGGTGATGTCATCGGTTTAGTCGGCATCAATGGCTCAGGTAAATCTACATTAAGTAATATGATTGGTGGCTCAATCTCACCTACTTCAGGCAATATTGAACGCAACGGTGAAGTGAGTGTCATTGCAATCAATGCAGGCCTTAACGGTCGTTTGACTGGTGTGGAAAATATCGAATTTAAAATGTTATGTATGGGGTTCAAAAGAAAAGAAATTAAACAACTTATGCCTCAAGTAATAGAATTTAGTGAATTAGGCGAATTTATTCATCAACCCGTTAAAAATTATTCAAGTGGTATGCGTGCTAAATTAGGATTCTCAATTAACGTTACAATCAACCCTGATATTTTAGTTATTGATGAAGCATTATCCGTTGGAGACCAAACTTTCACACAAAAATGCTTAGACAAAATTTATGAATTCAAAGAAGCCAACAAAACGATATTCTTCGTTAGTCATAACATCCGTCAAGTTCGAGAGTTCTGTACTAAAATTGCTTGGATTGAAGGCGGAAAGCTCAAAGAGTACGGAGAATTAGAAGAGGTACTTCCTAAATATGAGCAATTCTTAAAAGACTTCAAGAAAAAATCAAAAGCCGATCAAAAAGCATTCAGAAAAGGTTTAGATGAAAAACGATTTATTGTTAAATAGCGATCATCAAGATAAAAATATGAAGAGGCTGGGACAAAATAAAATGTCTCAGCCTCCTTATCATTTTGGCAGTAACTGGCTGAACTGAGGAGGCGCTTGAATCAAACTTTTCTCAGTTCTAGTCATCCTTGCCAGTGGGGCCCGGCAAATAAACTTTTATTAAGAAATTCTATTCGCTAAGCAAGCTAGAAGCGGGACAACGACTTCAAAAGCATGCTGCCCCACTCCTTATTTATTCTTCTTCATTCGTCGCTGTACTTTAAAAATTTTATACATAAATTTAGGAATACTACGCATACGCCCAATACGCTTCCAATCGATTAATAAGCGATATACCCATTCTATATTCAATTGAATAAATAGTTTAGGCGCTCTCTTCTTCGTGCCACTGTAAATTTCAAGTGAGCCACCTACACCCATCATTACAGTACTTTTAAAGGTATGTCGATACTTTTGAATCCACTCTTCTTGTTTTGGAAAGCCCATCCCAACGAAAATATAATCCGGATTAAAACGTTGTATTCGTTTGATGACGGTCTCATCATTTAAGTCTATATAGCCATGATGATAATCAAATTGGGCTTGCGGATATTTCTGCTGTAAATTATTGTGTGCCAGTGTGACTACTTCATGTTTAGCACCCAGTAAATATACCTTTTGATAATTCGTATGCGCAATCTTTAAACAATGTTCCATCAATTCGATACCTGGCACACGTCTTTTTAACGGCGTCCCTAATCGATTCGATGCCTTGATAACACCCGTACCATCTGGAACAACGTAATCCGCACTATTAATTAGCTGTCTATATGTACTATGCTCTGACGCATAATCAACGATTTCTGGATTAGCTGTCACGATAAACAAATTATCTTCAGTGTCTTGCGTGAAAAATGTTTTGACATGTTCAATCATATCTAGCATTGTTACATTGTCGAATTGAACACCTAAAATATCCACTTTAGTCGCTGTTGTCTCTTTTTGATCATGCATTTAAGTAATCTCCTTACTGTCTAAACCATTTCATATGCATATAGTATATGAAAATAGAATCATAATAAATAATTATTTTTTCTTCTCAACACGTTTTCAACTGATATTCATGTTCTCTCTAAAAGATACATCTAAAGTCTAAACGCTAAATCATTAAATTTACTTTATAATCAATACTATAATCTTATACTCGACGAGGTCAATTATGGTCTATTTAGAACAATTTTTTACTACAACTATCAATTTAAATATATATTTAATCCTTATTATAGCAATGATCTATATAATGATTCATCAAAATAGACATCGCTCATTTAATCAGTATTTAGACGTTTATTTAAACTATATTCCTGTACTTACACATGAATTTGGTCATGTATTATTTAATAAAATCAGTGGCGGACGCGCAAAAGATTTGGTTATCGTTACCCGTCCATCTGAACGATTGCAAACGATGCAACAAGGTTATGCTATTACGCAATCCAAAGGGCGTATTGGACAATTCATTACAACACTAGGCGGCTATATCATGCCTCCATTGATGCTCTTAATTGGTCTAAGTGCTGCTTATTATGGTCATCCAAGTCTATTCTTAAGCGCTTATATTATTATTTTTATTTATTTTTTCATTCTAACATCACGCAAACTATCACCAATGATTGTATTAATCATATTCATCGCACTTTTATACTTTTTAGTGCAACACGACAATCAATTGCTATTTTATTATTTAGTCATTTTTATGTATCATCTGATTCTTGGCGTATTATTAGGCGAAGTTTTACAATCAAGTTGGACAATATTTAAACTAACATTTCAACGCCCCATCCCGAGTTGGGATGGGCGTACCTTAACAGAAATCACACGTATACCCACGTTCATTTTCAGTACCTTATGGATAGCGTTTAACGCGTTAGCAATATACATTATGCTTATCTTCACACTTTAATTCAATTTAAACAAATCTCCACTAAAGCGGTATCACTGACCCATTTAGTGGAGATTCTATTATCTAATTAAACATGTTCTGCAAATATATTCATTGCGTTGTCATAGCTTAGTATCGTTACAATATCATTTCGTTTCACTATCATGACTTTATTCGTTTCATCTTTTGTTACTATTTCAACATCATTTCCAATTGAAATATCTTTGCTTGAAAGATAGACCAGAAGTTCAGTCTTATCACGTACACGTTTAATCGTCACTTTATCACCAGGCGCGAATGCTAATAAAGATATTGTAAATTTCTCTTCGAAATGTTGATTTCTTGGGATAATGCCACCATGCGGACATGTTTCAGGATAATCAAGTATCTTATCCAAACGTTCTACAAACAAATCTGATATGCGATGTTCTAATATTTCCGCTTCTTGATGTACCTCTTCCCAAGTATATTGTAAAACCTCTATTAAAAATAACTCCAACAGACGGTGACGCTTAATGATATCTAACGTATGTTTTAACCCCTCATCTGAGAGCTTTACACCTTTATAGTGTTTCGTTTCAACATAACCAGCTTTTTCCAAACGTCCAACCATTTCACTAACTGAAGGAGGCTTTATATTTAAATACTGAGATAACTTTTTATTTGAGACAAAGGATGTATCTCCATCATTAGCTAATATTGCTTTCAGATAATCCTCTTTTTCTTCAGTTAACATCATTTCACCTCACCCATGCATTCACTTTATTGTATCATGAATTGCTAATGAATGTTATTCACGCTTATTTAAACAAACTGCAATTTTATTAAAATGCAATCCTGGACAAAAATTATAGAGTGATGCTACTTTGCACATTCATAGTAGCTGACTGAACTAGGAAAAACTCAAATCAAACTTGTATCCCTTCTAGCCATTCTTGTGAGCGGTTCTCAACAAAGAGAATTTCATCAAGACATGCCACAAGTTAAGCAATGTGGGAGTGACCACGAATTTATAAAGCATTCCGTCCCACTCCCACATCGCTATATCTTCAACAACCATGATTAAATTAATCGGTTAAACTGTCAACGATAACCATTTCATCATAGTTAATTGCTTCTCTTAACTTTAATGCTGTACTTTCAGTAATGTCGCCATCATCAGTCAAACTAGATAAAACACGACGTTGTTCTCTCAAAGCATTTAATTTAATCTTCGTAATTGAATCTTCTGCTCGTGTATTAAAGAAATTAGATGGCGATAAGTTATCTATTCTCATAAGATATCCGTCACAAATCATACCAACTTCTAATTTATTATCTTCATTCGCTTCATCTACTAAACGACTGACTACATTATAGTGAACAATCTTATTGATTTTAGATAGTTCCAATAAGTTATCCGTCACACTTAACGATGATGCGGCATTTGTACGCGTTCTTATACGACGTTTTAAAAGTAAAGCTCTTGCGCCAACAATCATTCGACGTATAAGTGAAGCTTGACGATATACTTGAGTACGTTCAGCGTAACGCATATAGTTTTCTAATACGCTCGCTGTAATTTCACCATCATCGGCAAGTTGTTCTAACGTTTTCGTTTCAAGTTTAAATGCTAAACTTTGTAATCGTTCAAGTTCTTTAGAGTTCTCGTCATCCTTTTCAACAGATTTCAAGAACGTTAATTTATCGTGATATTCTTTAATCACATTGCCATAGCGATAACTTGTTTCAAACGATGAATGATGATTCAAGTAATCAATGACATGCTCAAGAATATAAATTCTTGCTTCTTTAAAATTCATACTTCCAATCTTCGCTTTAGGTGCACTCGCTGTTACAAACGGCAATACTACTTGTGCAACCACTAGACTGATAATAACCATACCTGAGGAAATAAATAATAAATCATTACGATATGAGAATGCATGATGATCTGCTAAAAAATAAGGCAGTGTTAATGCGATTGCCAATGAAATGGTTCCATGAACACCACATAGCGTCATGATAAGTGCATACATACTTCGTTTAGGTGGTTTTTCTTTTTTCTTGTCTTCCCCTTCTTCATTCATTAATTTTTGGAAAGGACTGACAGATAAATAGAATAATGGATATAGCACATACACCCAAATAAATCTAAATAGATAGACTGCTAACGCAACTAAGGCCGTGATCACAACTAAGAACAATAAATTGTGTGGTTCTGTTTTTACAATATTCCCAATAACTTCTGGAACTAAAAATCCTAATATTGAAAAAACAAAACCATTCAATGCGTACCCTAGAATATTCCAAGTGTGGTTATAACTCATTTGAAGTCGTGTGCGCGTCTGAGCGATACGATCACGTTCAAAGCCATGTACTAAACCTGCAACAACAGCGGCAATAATTCCTGACGCATGAAACATTTCAGCTACAAGATATGTAACAAATGGTGTTAATAATTGTAAGAACGTAAACATATTAATGTTCTCTATGCCACGTCTGGTAAGCGTTAAACGGAATCTAACGAGTGCAATACCAATAAGTAAACCAATAATTGCACCACCAATTGACGCAATCAGAAATTGTTGCACCGCTTCAAATAATGAAAATGTACCAGTAATTAGAACACCTACTGCAATTTTAAATGAAATGATACCTGCTGCATCATTAAGTAATGATTCACCTTCAAGTATAGTCATAGCACCTTTAGGTAGAACCTTACCTTTTGTAATTGCTTGCACAGCCACAGCATCCGTTGGACATAATATTGCGGCTACAGCAAATGCGGCACCTATAGGAAGTGTCGGCCAAATCCAATGAATAAACAGGCCTACACCAATTACAGTTGTGATAACGAGTCCTAATGCCATTAACATAACCGGTTTAATATAGCGACGTAAATGAGCTCTGGAAACGTTAACACCTTCCACAAACAGTAACGGTGCAATCGTTGCTACCATAAAGAGTTCTGAATCAAAATTGAATTCTACAGGTACAGGTGTTAAAAAGAGGAGCATTCCTAAAGCAATTTGAATGAATGCCAGAGGCACTTTGGGTATAAAAGTATGAACAAAGGAGCTTATAATCACTACGGCTAGAAATATGAGAATCGTTTCAAATATTTCCAAACTTCCACCCCATTTTATACTTCATATTTAATTGGAGAAATAAGACTTGCCTAATATAAAAAATACGCTTTATGTCTATTTATATCTTTATAAGATACATCTTAAACTCACAATCGTTTAGTTATAATTTTACCATTAAAGTTACAATGAATTAACTAACTTGCATTCATTTTTAATCCATTTTTATTAAATTGATAGCATTCCAATCTACTTCTAACCATTCATTTGTTTGATCACCTATAACAATGATCTTTATAGCTAATAAGACTTTCATTTAGATTTTAATAAAATTTTTACTATCCCCTAACATTGAATTAAACATTCATTACTATGCTTTAGTTAGAAATGTTCAAACTGAAATCATTTCGTTTTAAACAATCGGGTACTTCAATTGAAAACAATTTAGGAGGATTATACATGACTATTTCAAAAAGACTTACTGCGACAGTATTAGGCATTTTACTCTTAATTATGTTGCTTGCAACAGTCGCAGATCAACCGATATCAAATGCATTGATGAATCAAAATGATCTATTTGGCACACTCTTTCAAAATTATGGGTTATTCCCGCCTACGTTAGTACTCATTATTTCTGTGATTATATTAAATTATTATGTATTCACAACGTTTAATCATCGATTTGCTAAGTTAATCATCTTAGTTATGACTTCTGTATTCACACTAATTAAAACGAACGCACTAGTATCAGAAACTGTTCAATACATATTATCAACATCAAATAATATAAAGCACCATAAGCCAATGGGTATGGCAAATAATGAAGGAAATGCAGGTACCGCTTTACCCTTAGGTTGGAGTATGTTTATATCACTAATCATTTTATTAATCATCGCATTTGTTTGTTATTATTTTTGGTTAAAAAACACAAATACTGCTGAATTAACTAGATTATTTAAAGTGTCACTTATCAGTTTTATCGTACTATTTATCGGCTTAGAACTTGTTGGCAATATGAAAGAATTATGGGGACGTGTCAGACCATATGAACTTAGCGACAAAGGAGCACATTTTACCAATTGGCTTACCATAAATGGCAATACAGGGCATAGTTCATTCCCATCAGGGCATACGGGTAATGGTGCCTTTCTCATGTTTCTAGCTTTCTATTTCCATAAGCTTCGCTCACGAAAAATCATGTTCGCAATTGGTCTATTTTATAGTGTATTAATGGCATTAAGCCGAATTCGAATCGGTGCGCATTTTACTAGCGATGTAACCATGAGTTTAATCATTATGTTTGGTCTTATGGTGATGGCAGACGTTCTTATTCATAAGATAACTTCAAATACTAATCAGCAATAATGTGGCATGTATGACGGACGTATCATCATCGATTCAATTGCTACGTTCTAAATTAGAAATAACTACAGTTGACGTATATTTTATCTTTACTACAATTTTAACCGTACGATATTTCTATTTTAAGGAGTTAAAATCATGAATACATTTTCAGAGAAAGAGAAACTGACATTATTATCAGATATTGTAGAGATTAATACGGTGAATGATAATGAAATGGAAGTTGCTACTTATTTAAAAGACTTATTTGAAGCACATCATATTAAGGCAGAAATTGATACGGTTGAAGGTCAACGTGCAAACTTAATTGCTACAATCGGTAGTGGAAGCCCTGTGGTAGCAATTTCAGGCCACATGGATGTTGTATCAGAAGGCGATCACAATGATTGGGACTATCCCCCATTTCAATTGACCGAAAAAGAAAACCGACTATATGGCCGTGGTACTTCAGATATGAAATCTGGATTAATGGCTTTAGCGATTGCAATGATTGAATTGAAAGAAAACCATCAACTACCTCATGGTACGATAAAATTCATGGCAACTGCGGGTGAAGAAAGAGAGCAACTTGGTTCAGCACAACTATATCAAAAAGGTTATATGAATGACGTTGACGCTTTGATTATTGCTGAACCATCTGAAACAAACATCGTTTATGCTCATAAAGGATCAATGGATTATAAAATCACTTCTAAAGGTAAAGCTGCTCACAGTTCTGTACCTGTTATCGGATATAATGCGATTAAACCATTAATTGACTTTATTCAAGATATCGACACTGAATATGAACGTATTTCTAAAACTTTAAAAAGCGAGAAACTAGATTTTTCACATCTTATTGAGCGCATTCAAACACAATTAACACAAGACAACCACATAGATGCGGATGAGGTTGAACGTGTGATTTCTGGACTTGTTATTAGCAATACCATTTTACATGGTGGGAACCAAGTGAATTCAGTTCCTGATATTGCCACTGCTGAATTTAATATTAGAACGATTCCAGAATATGATAATAAAAAAGTTAAAGCCCTATTTAAAACTTACTTAGAAGAAGTAAATAAACAAGGGGGTCAACTTGAAGAAGATTTATATTTAGACTTAGATCCAGTATTAACAACAGGAGATAACCCATTAATTAAGATTGGACAACGTGTGGCTAAGCAGATATTCGGCGAAGACATTGTTGCTTCACCAACAGTCGGTGTCACAGATGCTTCTAATTTGTTACGAGATAAAGATGAACATTTTTCTTTCCTAATGTTTGGACCCGGAACAGTGCCACATCAAATTAACGAGTATGTAGAAAAAGAAAAATACCTTCGTTTTATCGACTACTACAAGGAATTACTCATAACTTATTTAAAAGAAGAGTCCGGGACATAAATAATATGATGATACTATTTTGCAAATTCGCAGTAGCTGACTGAACTGAAAAGGCGCTTTAATCAAGCTTTTCTCAGTTCTAGTCACCTTTGCAGGGGTGGGACGACGAATTTAAAAGAATTCTGTCCCACTCCCAACTCATATTTACAACGAGAAAATCTATAATCAAAAGCATAAGTTAGCATCGTACGACGTCACACATTCAAAAGGGGGTGTGGATTTTATGAAAATTTCATGGATCTTTTGGTGGATAGTAAGCGGCATTGAAGTACTAAGTTTTTTAGGATTTGCACTTTTACTTTGGTTAAGATCAGTAGATGCTACAGGTGTCATACAAACGACTGAAGTAAAATGGATTAATATTGCAGTACTAGGATTTGCGTACTTACTCCCCTTCCTAGTACAAATCATATGGCTAGTGATTAATCTCATTTACTCAAAAAGACAACAAACACCCATATAAATGATGTATTCAGCAGGTATTACTTTGTGCTTCACCTATATCATTGTTATTTCTTTATGTTTATTTAAATCTATTAATGACATTAATTTTATATATCAACCTAAAAAATGAGATTGAACATTCAAACCAGTCGTCTTTACGATGACGTGTTTATGTTCAATCTCATTCATTTAATCATTCTCTAGTTTCTTTTCTAGCTTCTGATAAACTTTCAATATTCCCTTCTTGTTGCTTTTCTTTTTCTTTCTGTCGTTGCTTTTGAACGTCATAATAAATTTTCTCTCGACGTTCCTCTCGAATTCGAGCACGATTTTTAAGTTCCTCTGTTGAATTGTATTCTTTAGAGCTCAATAAAATTGAAGAGCGTTTTGGTGCATCATCTTTACGGTACATGTATGCGCCTGTACGGTATGCTGCTCTCGCAACTAAATGCATACCAACTGGTGATGTTAAATTGATAAAAACAATCGATAATAACAATCTTACACTAAAGAAACTCTGTTGATTCGTAAAGTAGATTAACACGCCTACTAATGTTAATAAGACAGATAACGTCGAACTTTTAGTAGATGCATGACTTCGTAAAAAGACATCTTGAAATTTAACAATTCCAATCGCACTAATCACAGCAATAATACTACCAAGAAATATAAGGAGCGCGGCAATCAACTCAATGATTTCGTTTATTTGTACCATTGAATACACGACCTCCCCCTATAAATCTAGAAATAGATACAGAACTTACAAATGAAATAATGGCAACAAGCATAATAGAATCAAGGAATGACACAGTGTTATAAATCACACTAACCACACCTATAATACACATAATAACAGCACTGGAAGCATCAAATGCTACAACCCTATCTGCTGTTGTAGGTCCTTTGATTAAACGGAATAAGCCAATTATGAACGCTATGCCAAACAATACTAATGCACTTGTAATGAAGAAATTCGTGAGCGTTTCAATCATTGTGTCACCTCCGTAATCAAGTTTTCATATTGTTTTATACTTTTAAGTAGGCTTTCTTTTTCTTTTTCAGAAACATCAATACTGTGTATAAAGAATTTATTCGTTGTCTTTGAAATTCGAATCACTGTCGATCCAGGCGTAATAATAATTAAAATTGTCAAAAAGGTTATGGCCCAATCATTTTTTAATTTCGTTTCATACGTTAATAAGCCCGGATTCATGTGATTCGTTTTGAATAAAATGTACTTAATAATACTAATACTAGAAGTAATTAATTGATATAAATATACGCCGAGAAACTTGATAGCTACCCATATCTTTTTAGGATAAAAAGCTTGTCCAAAGAAACGATGCAGTATATAAATTACTATTAAACCAATGATGAAGCCAGATACGAAGGTAGAGAATTGAAATGAGTCTTCATCTTGAAACAGTACCCATAAAAATGCGATTAATATGTTCAATACAATTTGTCTCATTTATTCCCCTCCTTCAAATGTGTGTTAACAATGCTATGGAAGTAGTTATCATCCAAATTCAATTTTGTAGCATTTTCAGTAGCATGCATCACGACTGGTGCTGCAATACCCATTGCAAGTACTACTGCGACTAAGACGCCCAGAATTGTTTTACGATGTTTAGGTAGCGGGTTGAAATCAACCTGTTCACCATCATTATCTCCAAAATACATAATAAATAGAATTCTAAATAAGCTATACATAGCTAATAAACTTGTGATAATCATTAATGCTAAGCCAATGTAATTACCATTTTCAATTGCACCTTGGAAGATTAACACTTTTCCTGGGAAACCACTAAATGGCGGAACGCCTCCAATCGCAAATATCATAACAACAAATGCAACACCAAAGAACGGTTCCTTCTTAGCTAGCCCACATAAGTATTTATATTCACGGTAACCAGACATATACACTAAGCTACCTATAATAAAGAACAACATCGTTTTAACGATAATGTCATTGGCTAGATAGAAGATGGCACCATGGACACCTGCAAACGTATTTGAACCTAGACCTAAAATGACAAAACCTATTGATAATATAACTTGATATGACGCGACTTTCTTAATATCACGATATGCGATAACACCGAATGCACCTATGAGCATTGTGATACAAGACATAAATACTAGTAATGGATGTGTCACGCCTGTATGTTGGTCAAATAGAAGTGTAAAGAAACGAATTAGTGCATACGCACCTACTTTCGTCATTAATGCAGCAAATAAAGCTGCAAGTTCAGTGTTAAGTACTGCATAGGCTTTAGGTAACCACATGAAGAGTACCAATGCGGCTTTCGAACCAAATGCCACAATAAAGACAATTGAAATAATAATAATCGCTTTATTGTCATGAATTTGATCTAAGCGTAATGCGACTTGTGAGAAGTTTAATGTTCCAACTGTCTTATATAACAAGCCGATACCAAGTAAGAAAAACCATGAACCTATGATATTTAATACAACATAAATAATGGCCGCTCTTAATTGTTCGACAGATTGACCTAATGTTACGAGCACGAATGAAGCGAGTAACATAATTTCAAACATAACATATAAGTTGAATAAATCAGATGTTAAGAATGAACCAATAACACCCGTTGTTAAGAACAAGATAAATGTAGGCAAGTAGTATCGATTAACACGATCCTCGCCACGTCCAAATCCATAAGACATGATAAGTGTCACAACAAACGATGCGACAGTCACCATAACTAAACTTAAAGCATCACCTAAAAATTGAATACCAAAAGGTGCTGCCCAACCACCAAAATCAAGGGTGATAGGTTTATGCTGTAGCACATAGATTAATAAATAAAGTGAAATAATTGTATTAATAGACATTGTTCCAATGTACAAAATTTTAGATAACATGTTTTTTTCTTTCGTAAAAACAAGCACCAATGCACATAACAATGGTAATAGGATAGGAAGAACTAATAAATTACTGTTCATTGTCATCCTCCTCTCCTCTTAATACATCAATATTAGATTCCTTAGTAACACGGTATGTTCGATAAACAAGCACTAATAGAAATGCAGTCATCGCAAAGCCAATAACAATTGCAGTAAGTACAATCGCCTGCAGTAACGGATCCACATAATTGGTATTAGAACCATGAATTAACGGTTCTGTCATCTTATTACTATAATGACCCATACTCATAATGATTAGATTCCCGGCATGTGTATAAATCGAAATACCTATAACAATTCGAATTAAGTTGAGTGATAGTATCATGTACGTTCCTATAAATACTAAAAATCCTATCACAAGTAATAATATTAAATTCATGATTTACCACCACTCAAAGCCAACATAATTGTCTCAATAACACCAACAACCGTTAACAATATACCTAATTCAAATAATGTAATTGTTGTTACATGCAATTCACCCAATAAAGGCAAATGGATGTATGCTTCACTTTGATATAGGAACGCTTTACCAAAGAACACTGGCACAATTGCAGTAAGTGCCGAAATGATAGCACCAACAATCATCAATTTTTTAAAATCGATTGGAAGACTTTCTAAAACTTCATCTACATCAAAAGCTAAGAACATTAGGATAAAGGCCGAGCTAAAGATTAGACCACCTATAAAACCGCCACCCGGATTATTATGTCCCGCAAAGAAAACATAAAACCCAAAGGTTAATAATATAAAGACAACGATTTTAGTAACGGTTCTTAACACAACATCATTTTCTTTCATCTTGGCCCCTCCTATCTTTGTAATGTAATAATGTATAAATACCTAAACCAGCTATGATTAAAACAATACCTTCAAACATTGTATCCAATGCTCTGAAATCACCTAAGATTGCATTTACGATATTTTTACCGCCAGTTAATTCATAGGCATTCATATAATATTTAGAAATTGACTCAAAGCCATCACCTTGTTGTGCAATAAATATCAGAGTCACGACGGCTCCAGCCATAATAAATGACACGATAATTTTGACAGTTTCCTTTTTCATATTCGCAGTAGTTCGTGCGATGTTTGGCAATCTTGAGAAACTGACAATAAAGAGAATTGTCGTAATTGTTTCTACTACTAATTGCGTTAATGCTAAATCTGGTGCTCTCATTAATAAGAAGAACAATGCCACACTATAACCGATGATGCCATTTAAAATAACCATCGTTAAACGTTGACGAATAAACACTAACGCGATACCAACAATACTGATCATAATGCCTAAAATAACTTCCAATGGGCCAAATTCTGAAACTTCTATTTGATGTAGCTTTGGCAAGCCGACTTGGAATATACCGTAAGCAATTAATATAGAGAAAATGAGTACTGTAATAATGTTATAGTGGTTTAATCTGTTGTTCATTAAACCGCGAATCATTTGACCAGAATAACGCTCGAAACCTCGATACACATTACGATAAGAAGTTGTTATCGATGCATATTTAATCACTTGATGCGTTATCGCTTTCCAGTTCACTTTTAACGCTAAAATGAGACCAACTATAATAACAATCACACTAAAAATGAGTGGTAAGTTAATGCCATGCCATTGAGATACGTGCGGTGCTATTGCATCGACGTTGCTACCTAAATTGGTAACATTACGAAGTGCTGGCAATACTAAACGCTCAGTGAAAACGTTAGGGATAAAGAAAATAACGGGTATCATAACCATTAAAATGATTGCGGGTAAACTAAACAGCCATGGTTCGTGAATGTGTTTCTTAGGCACTTTCTTTTCATCAAATTCTCCCCAAAAAGTTTCTTTAAGCATGTAAACTGCATAGACAAAAGTAAAGATACTCGCGATAACACCAATTGCTACCACAATAATCGTTAACGTTAGACCAAATTGTTGTAATTCGATTGCGCTAACTAGAGAATCAAAGAACATCTCTTTACTCAAGAAACCATTTAATAACGGTACACCTGCCATTGATAACGCAGCGAGTGTCATGACTAAGTTCATTTTCGGGAAGTATTTTCGCATACCACTTAAGCGACGAATATCTCGTGTACCAGCTTCATGGTCAATAATTCCGACACCCATAAATAAAGCACACTTAAATATAGCGTGATTCATTAAATGGAATAAACCTGCGAATAATATGAGTGTGTAGGTTTCTGCCATTACACCTGATGGATGTTGTGCAATGCCTCCACCTAGACCAACCATCGACATAATCATTCCTAATTGACTAATAGTTGAATACGCTAAGATACCTTTTAAATCATATTGTCTCAAGGCTGTTACAGAGCCGAATATCATCGTAATCAATCCAACAAACGTAACAATATAAATATAACTATCACTTAAGCCTAAAATAGGTGTGAATCTAAATAGTAAAAAGATACCAGCTTTAACCATTGTAGCCGAGTGCAAATAAGCACTTACAGGCGTTGGTGCAGCCATGGCTTTAGGTAACCAAATATGAAATGGAAATTGTGCTGATTTAGTAAAAGCCCCAATTAACAACATTATCATCATTGGTATAAATAGAGCATGTTCGCTAATGCTATGACTTTGTGTAAGTAATTCTGAAATCGTATTTGTACCAGTAATGATATATAGCATAATAAAACCTGTTAATAAGGCTAAACCACCTAATACGGTAATGATAAATGACTGAATTGCGCCTAATTGACTTTCAGCATTGCTATACCAGTAGGAAATTAATAGAAATGACGATACACTCGTTAATTCCCAAAATACATACATTAAAATAGTGTTGTTTGAAACGACAATACCTAACATACTAAACATGAATAATAATAAATATAAGAAGAAACGTGGCAAGTTATCTCTATTAGCAGATAAATATTGAGTAGCATAGAAAAATACTGCCACCCCTATAATGGAGATAATTAATCCGAACATTAATCCCAGGCCGTCTAATCTGAGGTCAAGATTAACATCAATAGCGGGCATCCATGGAATCTTAAATTCTACAAATTTTCCATTTAAAACACTGGGAATTTGGGTCAAGAAATACCCTGAAGCTAAAATAGGTGCTAACAATGCAATATATCCCGCAAACCGTCTCAATGGTTTAATAAACAACGTCATTAGGACGATTAGCATAATAACGATTAGTCCACCTAGTAAGTATACTAAGCTCATCAAAAGCCTCCTTTTCAATAAAAATTAAATTATAAATTTAAAGCGATAATTGTATGAAGTTCATCATCGGCAGACAACCCGATAAATTTAACCGTTTCTTGTGTTGTCTGATGACCTAAATATTTTTGTATGATTGCAATAGAAATACCCGATTGGTAAGCATGATAAGCAAACGTTTTACGCAAAGTTGTCAAACCAATATGACACAATCCTAATTCTTCAGCCGCATGATGAATGATTCGGTAAGCTTGTTGTCTAGAAAGTTCCTTATGTGTTCTTATTGATTGGAATAATAATTGGTTGTCCATAAGGTTATTATATTCAATAAACCGCTTAATCTCTCCACGCAAGTCATTCGGCAACAAGATTTTGATTGCAGGTGCACATGATTGAATCCAAGAAGACTTAATATCATCTTGATCATCCATTTTGACGTCGTTTACTTTTAAATTTAATAAATCTGTTAAACGTATACCCGTATGTATTGCTAATTTAAATAAAAGATAATCTCTATCTGATTTACGTTTTAATACATCATACATCTTTTTTATATCATCTTTATTTCTGATTGGTTCAACTTGATTCATCTATCCACCTCATAAAAGTTTCTTATTTAATGATAAACCATATTTTAGTAACATGAAACGTTTTTGCTCAAATTTCTTTAAAATAATGTGTCTCTTTTTTGAATTGATTTCGATATATAGAGTGAAAGGAGGTGACAAACACATGAATGAAATTTCACAATTATCTGTTGTTTGTACGCATATCACTCACGATGCAAGTGGCAAAGCAAAAGAAACGAAACGTCGTTTTACAAACTTAAATACAAGAGCCACAGATTCAGAAATCAGATCTTTTGTTAATATCATCGCACATCTGATTAATGAACCATTCGACAAAATTGAAGTCGTTAAAACTCAAGATTTAACTTAATTCAAATCTAAAAATAATTAAGGAGGTATATAATATGACTAAAACTTTAGAACTTGCTTTTAAAACAAATTTAAATAAAACTGCTAAATTGCAATTCCCACAAGTTAACGTTGTTGTATCAGAGGCTGATGCTAAAGATGCCATGGATAATATTATTAAGCTTAATATTTTACAACCCACAGCCGGTACACCGATTAAAGCGACATCTGCTAAATTAATAGATGTTACGAGTACTGTCATTTTCGAAACGAAATAACCTATCACGATCGTGTTATGTCATTGATTTCGAAACAAAGCGATTATTACGCGTCCACATCGAAAATTGACAGTAATGAATTGAATTGAGAAGGTACTTCAATGATACTGTTCTCAGTTCTAGTCATCCTTGCGAACGGACCGTAATATCAAACATGCGCCTATAAGCAAGACAAATTGGGAGAGTAACAATGAATTCAACTTGAATTCTGTTACTCTCCTTTTTTACTTCAATTCAAAGTCCTACACCTATAATGATGCGCAACGAGACAATTCCGCTATTGTATTTTGAAAATAATATTTAAAATGCGTATAATAATGATGTTTTAGTTATAAAAAATGTAGGAGGTCAATTGTGGCATTTTTATTTATACTCGGTATCGTGGCTGGTATGATGGTTCCAATACAAACCTCAATTAATGCTCGTCTGGGACGTTTCACTGAATCATCTTTCTATGCGTCTACCATTTCATTTTTTGTAGGTAGTTTATTTTTATTTATATTAAATGTAATTTTTAACCCTAAATTATTTGATGCTTCATTTTATAGTGGCCACACAATAGACTATCATTGGTGGGTTGGGGGTCTGTTAGGCGTTTGTTTCTTAACAGGAAACTTATTATTACTTCCCCGTATAGGTGCAGCATTAACAGTAGTTATGACCGTAGCTGGTCAAATCATCATGGGGGTCTTCATTGATACTTTCGGTTTACTTGGCGCGAGTAATCATCCCTTCACACTTTTAAAAGCAGTAGGCATTTTAATCTTACTCTTCGGTATTTTATTGATGAATGAGATACCTAAAAATAAACTTGAAGAAAAAACAAATCGAATGTTTTATGTATGGCTAATTATTGGATTTATATTTGGCTTTGCACCACCATTACAAACAACCATTAATAGTGGTTTAGCTCAACAAATGCATAATTCATTGTTTGCGGCACTTGTATCATTTAGCGTTGGCACATTCGCGTTATTCATTCTAACGTTAATATTTAACCGAAGCCTTAAAATTAAAGTCTCACAACCAGATATAGGTAAAATCAAGCCTATTCATTTCATTGGTGGTGTATTAGGCGTTATTTTTGTTACTTCAAACATTATTCTAATGCCATTTTTAGGCGCAGCGTTAACTACAATTGTTGCCATGTTGGGACAAATGCTCATGGGCGTATTGATCGATCACTTTGGCTTAGGTGTTCCCAAAAATTCAATAACATTGCGCAAATTCAGTGGATTAATCGCTATTGCCATTGGGATTGTTTTATTACGTCTCTTTTAATTTGTATAACAGAATATTGATATATTTATTCAAAATGTCTTCTTTTCTTAATTGTTGAGAAGACATTTTTTTAATTTAATAATATTGGGAGTGGGACAGAATTCTTTTTAAATTCGTTGTCCCACCCCCGCAAGGGTGACTAGAACTGAGAAAAGCTTGAATTAAGCGATTGCTCAGTTCAGTCAGCTACTGCGAATTTGCAAAATAGCTTCATTATATTATTTTTGTCACAGCCTCATCACCATTGTATAATCATTGTATAACAACTTTATAGAGGTGATTTTACTGAAGACATTTTTTACCCCATTAAAACTTTTAGTGACTGCACTTATCCTCCTGATTATCTTTTTCGGCTATTATATTTATTCAAAAATACCTAACGAACCAGACACTTCAAAAATAGAAACGCTCACTGCCAAACCTCAATATTCTCTTTCTTTTACTGGTGAACAGCAATCTCAAGAAAGCTTCACTTTATATTTCAACCCTTCTTTAGGCAATGTTGCCACTTTATTTGTTAAAAATGGTGAAACCATTCATTCTGATGCACCTTTGATAGACTATTATAACCCTATTCTCGAGAAAATGATTGTCTCTAAAAAGAAAGCTTTATCTTCTCTTCTCAACCAATCACCGAAACCATCAGGCGGACAACACATAGCGCTAAACACACAAATACTTGAACTTCAAAATCGGCTTCAAACACGTATTCATTCCCCTATTCATGGCAAAGTAACCGTCTTAGATCCACATCCTTCTAAATTAAATACAAAAATAATGCAAATTAATAGCGAAAAACATATTATTCGTGCTAATATAACTGAATCCCAATTAGATCAAATTAAAATAAACCAAGAGGTAAATGTTACAACAAAGCACGCTAAATTATTCACTGGTAAAATTTTATCTATTTCTCAAATTCCTCACAAAGTGGAAAAAGGAGAATCCATTTATCAAGTAGATATTTCCACCCAAGATCATTACCCACTTGGTCGTCATTTCGATATTGATGTTGGAAGTTCTAAAATAGAACTACCTACAAATTCAATATTTGAAAATGATTATGTTTTAATTACACAAAACAACAAAATTATTAAAAGAAGAATAGAATATACTAAGAGCCCCAAAAATGGGTATATTATGGTATCCAAAGGATTAAACTTTGGGGATAAAGTTATCGTACACCCTTCATCCTCACTTCTATCCTATTAACCATAAGTTTTTCACAATAAGCTATTCGGAATAAATTTTATTATATAGAGTGAAATAATAATTGTTCTTAATTAATTGATTTTTATCAATTGCTTTGAAATTCAAACAAAGAATATAATAATCAAAATATTGTTTTATTAAGTACTTTTTTGTTTACTTCTTAATTCCATTTAGTTATAATTAACTAAATAATATAGCATTAAATTAATTTAATAAAATTCTTTTAATCTAAATTATTTAAGTATTTTTAACTATTATAGGACGTTATATATAATTTAACGGGCAAAATAGAAAAAGCGCACATAAGTTGGGGAGGTTTCAAAATGGCAATTTCAAAAATCAATGATTGCTTCGAGTTATTAGCAATGATCACATACGCAGATAAATTAAAAAATATCATCAAAAAAGAATTTTCAATTAGTTTTGAAGAGTTCGCCGTTTTAACATACATTAGTCAAAGTAAAGAAGATGAATATTATTTAAAAGATATTATTAATCACTTAAATTACAAACAACCACAAGTAGTTAAAGCAGTGAAAAATTTATCTCAAGAAGATTACTTTGATAAAAAACGTAATGAACATGATGAAAGAACTGTATTAATCCTTGTTAATAGTACACAACGTAAAAAAATCGATTCATTATTAAATAAAGTAAATACACGTATTGAAGAAGCTAACAAAGAAACTGATTTATAATTTCTTTGTGGCTTTTCTAATTCTATTTGTTTTTGATATACACTTAAAAATATGGAATTGTATTTCCAGAGAAATACAGTCTGGGACATAAATTATATAGTAATGCTAATTATCAAATTCGCAGTAGCTGACTGAACTGAGAAGGCGCTTAAATCAAGCTTTTCTCAGTTCTAGTCATCCATGCGGAGGTGGGCGGGGCCCCAACACAAAAAATCACGAAAGTGATTTTACAAGCTAAGCAAGTTGGGGTTACGACGAATTCAAAAGAATTCTGTCCCGCTCCCTTATTTATATACTTTTATATTGTTAGCTCGATGCCAAATTTTAGCTAATACATTTAATATAAAACGTGTTGAATACATTCAAAACAATGATAAAAAGACAATTTCTAAATGATTTCAATAGAAACTGTCTTTCTCAAATAACTAAACTTAATGATTTACTTCTACTATCTGCTCAACATTTTCTAAAAAGTTCAAATATAAGACTAGAAACTTATCTTCTTCTTCTACATAGGGTGCATGTCCTGATCCTTCAAATAAAACTTTTTCAACATTTTGGAATCGTTCTTCGATTTTATAATGTTCCTTGTCATTTATAATTGGATCATAACGTCCATTTACAATGAGTGTAGGTACTTTAACGTAATGTGTATACCCTTGATTTACATATGCTGTATTTAAAAGCGCCCTACTAGCTATGGCACTATCCTCAGAATTCTGTTTACTATATAATCGTTGTCGTTGAATCCATTTCATCGCTGATTCTTTTTCTTTATAAATATAAGGGAATAGTAACAGTAGCGCTTCAGATTTATTAAACCCTGCAATTTCATCTTGGTGCTCAATCATTAATTTCGTAAAACCATGAACGATATCTTCAGCTTTAGAGGAGATAATGGTTAAAGATAATACATGTTTTTCATGCTTTTCAGTAAATTCTCTAGCAATAATACCTCCCATATCATGACCTAATATATGTGCTTTCTTTAAGTTTAATTTATTGATTAGTACATATAAATCTTCGACATGATCTTCTAAATCATATGAATCAGGACGTGATGATTTACCATGTCCTCGAACATCGTATGCAATCACTCTATAGTTCTCTTGTAGTTGTTTGTTTAATAAATCAAACGCTGCAGAATTACCATCTAAGCCATGTATTAAGATAACGGGGCTGCCATGTCCTTCATCTTGATAAGCTAATTTTGTTTGGTTTAACGTTTCGATTTTTTTCATGTTGGCACCTCCCTTAATTGTTACTATACCCACTTCTTTAAAAGTTACGCTATGAATGTTCTTAACTTTATTTCTCAAATTATTATATAAAATTAATATTTAAACAAAAAAACAACCACCGCATAAATACAGGTGATTGCCTATGTATTAAGAACTAAACCCTAGTTCTCGATGATAATTTAATTGTGTAAAAAATAATGAGTACAACTATTAAAATCCAAATAACTAAAGAAAAGATTTGTGCAATCTCAGGTTTTGTGATTACAGCATCAACCGTCTTTTGACAAAATAACAAGCCAATAGCTGTGTACTCCATCTTTTTAAAGAAAATACCTATTAAACTTAATATTATACCTATAAAAAAGACAACTTGATGACTATAAATAGTGATTGGAACGATTCCCCAGTTTAAATTAAACGCACGCATAATAATTAAGATTAATGCAATAATGGCGACTGTATATCCTAATATCATTTCAAAACGGTTACTATAGAGAAATTTCTTCTTATCAATCCGTATATTGATAAAAATCGTTAACGGAAAAATAATAATACAATAGAAAATTGAAATAGCTGTCGCCGCCTGGAATGGCACGTATTGTTTATCATAAAGGTACGAAATTAAAATAAAATTCATAATAAAGAAAATAACAGGATTCGTTTGTAACCCAAATAAATTCCGTTGAATAATCAAAATAATTTGTGCTGGAGATTTACCTCTATAATCTAGATAATCTTGATCTTTTGATTCAGATTTCTTCAAATCTGTACGCAAATTTTCTTTAATATCATCGATTAAATTAGGTGCCATTCCTTTATGACTAAAGTAATCATTTATATTCTCAAGTAACACTTTATCATTGGTTCTCATAGGTTACTCCTTTGCTATAGTTTCGTTAGATTGACACGAATAGTTAATGGTTCAATTTAAAATTTTATCATACATTGACGTTATTTTCTGTTTAACCATAAAAAATAGGAGCAAGACGTCATTTAAAAGTTGGCATTTGACGTCGTACTCCTAGTGATTGATAACATATATAGAATTTTAATTATTTAGCAAGATCAATACGATATAATTTGATGTTTTTATCTTGTGGTGAGTTTGAGCCAAATTGATAGCTTGTGTTACCTTTTTGGATATAACCAAAGTTACCACTTACTTTGTTATATTGAACACGCGCAATCGCATTTTGTCCTAAGCTTTTTTTCACTTGGTTATACGTTGGGCCATTGGCTTCATTATAAGTCATAGAAATTCTTGTAACATGGCCTTGGTTCTTCTTACCTACTGCAGTTACAACCAGCAAACCTTTATTAGTGCGATATTCATAATATCCTTCATTGTTACTTGGATTTTTAGAATAAATCGGTGTACCGTATTTGTTTGTAACATTTTTGATTGATTCGCCAAGCGTAATATTTTCTAGAGATTTTTGACCTTGTGTTAATTGTTGAACTGTTTGAATTGTATTGCCGCTAGCTGCTTCAGCATGATTAACGCTTACTCCTGTCATTACTAGTCCTGAGACTAAAAATGCCGCTACTAATTTTTTCATAAGCACTCTCTCCTTTATCTTGTTTCTCGTCTTGTGCTTATTCATAGTATACCCTAATTGTTACTTAAATAACAGTATTATTACAAAAATATTACAAATTAAGTTATTTTATGTAACAAAAAAAGTTTTGGCGGCGTTTTTGAAACCCGTCATTAGTGCTCAGGCATAAATTTCTTAATAAATGGTGTTACATCTTCAACAAATTTCTCTTTTTCTTCTTCAAAAGGATATAGACTTGATTGTGCATAAACATCAAACTGCGCCTCTTTAATTAAATCGGCTACTTCTTTAGATTCAAGTGTTGTAATACGCTCACCATGTTCACCTGCAATGATTAACGTTGGTTTCGTCACACGTTCAAATACATTTGATATTGCTGCCTCTTTAAATACATCTTCAACCGCTTGCGTTTCTTCTTTAGTAGAAATCGCATTAGTATCTTCAACATGTTTTAAAAACTTATTCACTTTTCTTGGTTTATGATAACGACGCTTTTCTAAGAATTTGTTTTGTTTTTCATCGTCCCAGTTACGAATTTTATGAGAGTACTTTCTAAATAAACGTTCCTCAGGCAATTCGCCTTCAATGGATGTTGGTGTCACCATAATGAGTGATGATACATAATTAGGATAGCGTTCTGCTAAATCAGCAATAATCGCTGCCCCCATCTCATGTCCTACAAATGCTGCTTCGTCTATATACAAGTAATCCAATAATTGTATAATATCATCTGCAAATTCATTAAATTTAATCTCTCTTGGTTTATCTGAATAGCCATGTCCTCTTAAATCTAGTAAGACAACTTGAAAAGACTTTGCCAAATCTTTTGCTAAATTTTGAAATATAGAAGCATTTTCATATGCTGTATGTACTAAGACGACAGGGTAGCCCTCACCCATAGTATCGTAATGTAGGGATAAACCACCTTTTCTAGTAAATAAATCCATCTTATGCATCTCCTCCTTGTTTGATTTGAATTGGTAATATTGATAATAATTCTTCACTCGTTGTAATAATAAAATCAACTTCTTCTTCTAAAGGTTCTAATTCAGCGTCATCATGTTTAAACCACACACTTACCATGCCCATCGCACGTGCTGGTGCTACATCATTTAAAGCATCATCACCGACATACATAATTTCTTCTGGTTGAACATCTAATTGATGAATCATATCTTCAAATATTTTAGGATGGGGTTTACGAAATCCTACTGTTTCAGAAGTTGATAAATAATTAATCACGTGCCCTAAACCTAATGAATGTAAACGAAACTGTTTAATTTTAGATTTACCATTTGCAATCACACCTAAAACATAATCGCTTTGTGATAATTTCTCTAAAGTATATAACGTGTCATAATAAGGGAAGACATAGCGATAGAAATGCATTTCAAAATCATTAAACAGATCTTTCCACGTTAAACGATCGATATGAAACTGCTTAATAATTGCCTTATATAAATCGGGTTTGTCATTATCTTCATCATCATCTAATTCAATAAATTTCTGTTTAAAATCCGCTAATTGAACGTGTACGAAATAATCATGAAATCGTTCGTATTGTTCCTCAATGAATTTATCACGAGATTTTGTTCTATCTAATAATGTACCTTCTAAATCAAACACAACTGCTTTTATATGACTTAAGTCCATTGTCAATTCCCTCTTAACTCTATAATTATTCTCATTTTATCAAAAAGTCTTCTTTAAGATAATAACCCAACATAAATATGCTGTGATCAAATGTGTATTTAAGTACGTCTAGATTGTTTAAGCAAAATGTAAAACAATGTTGGAATACCAATTAAAGCCAATATAATACTAGCAGGTATCTGTACAGGATGAATTAACGTACTGCCTACCCAATCTGCAATTAACATCATTGTAGCACCGATTAAACAATTTAATACCATGTGAATTCCTAACGTAAATCGCCAATAATAACGTCTTACCAATTGGGGTACAACCATACCGATGAAACCAATAATCCCCGTATAAGCCACTGCAACTGCCGTTATTATAGACGCTAAAGTAAGTACGATAAACATCACTTGTTGCACATTTAAACCTAATGATTGACTCTTCAACTCACCTAATTGTAATAACTTAATCCCCGGTATCATAGTAAATAAAATGATGATAACAGGTATAGCTATTAGTCCTATGTAAATGACTTCTCTCGTTTCTGCCGCCGCGAATCCCCCGAAGAAGTAATTTGCGATTTGATTCATCTTACTAGGTTTAATTAACACAAGAATATACAAGAATGCATTAAAAAGTGCGCCAATCATCAATCCAGTAATAATAAGAATCTTCACCGGATAACCACGAGATATAGTTGCTGCAATCATCAATACAATTAATAGTGTGATAATACTGATGCCAATTGAAAAGATAGGTACCCAAATAAAAGATAATCCTAAAAAAATGGCCAAACCTGAGCCAAACGTGGCGCCACTAGCCAATCCTAATGTAAAACTATCCGCTAATGGGTTATTCAACACAGTCTGAAACATATGGCCTGCTAAGGTTAGTATTGCACCCGTTAACATAGCTTCAATAATTCGTGGCAATCTAACTTTCAGCAATATCATTTGATTAAATGAATCTGCTAAATTACCCATATCCCATAATAAATAGAGTGTTATCACACCAATTAAACAGATGATCCAACCTAGCATTGTGAAATAAATATTCCTTGTCATTTTATCAACTCATCAACTATCTTTCTATAATTTCTTCTATTATAACTGATGATATAAAAGAATGGGACTGGAACAGAATTCTTTTAAAATTCGTCGTCCACTCCCAGCTTGCCTAGCTTGTAGCATTTCTTGATGAAATGCTTTTTTATTGAGGCTTCAGCCACGTAAAGATAAGCACTTAATATCAAGCGTCTTCTCTATTTAGTTAGTCACTACGAATGTGCAGTGTTACCTTTTAATAGCCATTTATCGTTTATAAATGGCATCACGTAATTCTTTCAAACCTTCATCAATACGAGGACCCGGACGTGAAATTTCATCACCATTCACAGTTTCAATACGTCCATTTTTCACTGCCTTAATTTGACGGAAACCATCACGCTTTTTAATGATTTTATAGTAATCTGATTTAGACAGACCTTCTGTAGAGATCAGAATGTCTGGGTTCTTTTTGATGATACTTTCTTTATCCACTGACTTCCAACCTTCTATATTTGAAAAGCTATTTTTAGCATCTAATTGTGTCAACATGTCATCGAAAAATGTATGTTTACCCGCTGTATAGATTTCTGGTTTAGAAGACACTTCCATGAAAACAGATTGTGATTTATGATGTCTCGGCACTGACTTGATTACTTTGTCAACGTTATGCTTCGTTTCATCTACAAGATCTTGCGCTTCACGTTCACGTCCAGTGACTTTACCTATCTGTTTAAAAGTATCATATGTTTGATTTAAAGATTGTGCATCTTTCACATAAACCACTTTGACACCATTTTTTTCAAGACTATCTAACACTTTTTTTGACGTCCCTTTTTGAGATTCATGCGCCAATATTAAATCTGGTTTCGCCTTTAACAATGCTTCTTTATTTAAATTCATTGCATCAAATTGTTTCTTACCTTCTTTAACATCTTTAGGATAATCATCTACTGTTGAAACACCAACAATATCTTTCCCAAGTCCTAATTCGTAAAGAATTTCCGTGTTACTAGGCATAAGTGACACGATACGATGATATGACTGATTTTTTGAATTTGAATCTGATTTATTACTCTCATTGTTTGCTTGTTTGTGTTGATTATTTTGACCACAAGCGACAAGTACCAGCATCATTATACATAGTACTATCCACATTTTTTTATTTAACACGACTACACATTCCTTTCTATCTTTAGTATATGTATGCATTAATCATAACAAATATTATTCAATATTAATTTAACTTTTTTATATTTAATTGTGTAATTTTATATTATCACTTATTTTGAGAAATAATCAGTAGTAAAAAAGCATTGAATACTTCTAAATTTAGAAATATTCAATGCTTAGTTTTAACACTCACTATGCTTTGGGGTTAGGTCCATATTCATTTGTACCTTGTTCACTATCCGCAATGCAGTAAATTAATGCGAAAATAGAGATAATTAATAATATAACTGATATAACAAGTACGACTACAGTTGAAGCCATTAAAGAAACATCAGCGTAAAATTGATTTAAATACGTATCAGATATCGTTTCGAGTAATACAATTAATCCTCTTAGTAACATAGACACTAACATAATTAATGGTATTAACATCGTACGTCCAACATCATGAAATCGACGCACCGACATGGTGAATGTTCCGATTAGAATAATGACATCAATCGTTTCATAAATAATCTTGAAAAACATATCGCCACCGCCAACTATCCAAGTGAGTACGTCGGTAAGTATGCTTAATAAAATGAGTACAATAATATTCGCGAGTGTTGCATACCAGTAATGTCGTCTACGTGTACGACCTTGTACATTAAAATAATTTCTCCAAAATAATTGGTACGACTCAATCATTATAGCGTCTCCTTTAAATATGATTCAGTATAATCATTACATAATAAAGGATTGAAGGAAACACTTTATTTGATATACGCTTGGATTGCTTTTGCGATATACTCATTCAAGTGATTATTGCGATGTTTATTTATATTCTTAGCAAAGCGATCATCACTTTCATAAGTAAGTGCGATATATTCTAAAAATTGATTATCCGCATTAGGCACTTGTCGTTGTAAAATGCATTTTAAAGCTTCAATATTTTGATATACATGCACATCATCCGCTGCGTAGCCATTTTCTAATAAGTGATTCATTTCATTGAAAAATTGGTTGAATTGGTCATTTGTATCTTTATCATTATTCTGCTTATCAGAATCATCCATTTGATTTCTACGTTGTTTATATGACTGATAATAATCCGTATCGCCATATTTCAATTCAGCTTCTTTATCATATTGTTCTGTCACATCAAATTGATTGAATTGGTCCATATTAATCTCCTCGTTTCTATGATTTATTAGATGATGTTTGAGGTAATCAATGATTTGATTTAGCTGATTACGTCGTTGAACAATTTGGGCATAGTTATCTTCTAATATTGCATTTTTATTAGTAATACTTTGTTGAAAATATAATTGAATATCTTCGAGAGATAAATTGAGCTGTCGAAGAAATAAGATCGTTTGTAGCTTTGCAATATCCTGTGAATGATAGTAGCGATAGCCATTATCGTCTACATAACTAGGTACTAGTAAACCAATCTCATGATAGTAACGCAATGTTCTTGTACTAACCGTCGTCACTTTGCTCACTTCACTCGGTGTAAAATAGTTGTGATTTAACATTGTATTATTCTCCACTTTGTTTTATTTTCAATATCATTCATACCTCACTCATCTACTCAGGAGTATGCACTATGACGTAACGTTAAAGTCAATCATTTTTTATAAAATAATGATCTAAAAACGTATATTTTTGCTTCCCTTTGCCATTAAAATAATGTTTTCCAAAGTTATCTAATAATGCATGAAATTCATTGGCATCTTGATTTGTAAAATAATCTGGTAGTGTTATATGCTTTTTAAATTTATCGTAATTCTCTGTGTTTGAATAGCCTAATTTATGATACAAGCGTCGTGTATATCGATCAGGAATAAATTCGATTCCTTGAAAAAGATACACCAATAACACGTCAGCCGTTTCACTACCTATACCGCGTATGTTTAACAATGTCTGTCTGAGCGTATCACCATGCATACGCGCAATTGCACCATAGTCAAAGTTGTATTGGTTTAGCCAATTGAATAACGCATGAATGGCCTTCCCTTTATTTTTATAAAAGCCACTAGAACGTATAATGTCTTGTAGTTCATTTAATGGTAAAGTCAAAATGGTTTGAGGATCAAAACAGGTTTCTTCCTTTAAACGCATTAGCGCCATATCTGCATTGTTCCAATTCGTATTTTGAACTAATATCGCACCAAGCATCATTTCTTCAGGACTTTCAGCCGGCCACCAATGTTGCGGCCCCATATTGTCTAATAAGATGTTATAAAGTGCTTCAGTCGTAAGCGTTGGCATACACTCACTCCAATCTTTACATAATAATACCCTCACAAATCGAAATTTATGAGGGTGATATCAAAATTTATATAATTCTCTTGATTACATCGTTTCTGGTGCTGATACACCAACTAATGTTAATGCATTGTGTAGTGTAATTCTAACTGCATCTACTAAAGCTACATGTGCTTTCGTTTTTTCTGCATCATCTGTTAATACTTTTTCAGCATTGTAGAATTTATGGAATGCTGATGCTAAATCTTGAATATAGTTCGTTAAACGGTGTGGTGCACGACTTTCTGCTGCACTTTCAATTGTTGATTCAAATTCAGCTACTTTTTTCAATAATTCAATCGCTTTTTCATTTGTAATTGTTGAGAAGTCTGCATCAGTCGTAACTTCAACACCTTGCTCTTTTGCTTGTTTCAAGATTGAGCAAATACGTGCATGTGCGTATTGCGCGTAATAAATTGGATTATCTTGTGATTTTTCTTTTGCAAGTTCTAAATCAAAATCAAAATGAGAGTCCGGACTACGCATTGTTAAGAAGTAACGTGCAGCATCAATGCCAACCTCATCCATAATTTCACGTAAAGTAATCGCATTACCGGTACGCTTACTCATCTTCACTTCGACACCGTCTTGCATTAAACGCACCATTTGCATAATTTGTATTTCAAGACGATCACTATCTACACCAAACGTTTCTAAACTTGCTTTCAAACGATTAATGTAACCATGGTGATCGGCACCCATTAAATCGATCAAAATATCGTTACCGCGATTAATTTTGTTATAGTGATACGCAGTGTCTGGTGTGAAATAAGTATAATTACCATCTTTTTTAATTAACACACGGTCTTTATCATCTTTAAAATCAGATGTACGTAACCAAGTTGCACCATCCGCTTCATATGTGTAACCGAGTTCATTCATTTTAGCTAATGTGTTATCAATAGCACCGTTCTCATATAGTGATGTTTCACTAAACCAATTATCAAAGTGGACATTGAAATCAGCTAAGTCTTTTTTCAATTTATCCATTTCATAATCAACACCAAGTTTTCTAAATGTTTTAAGACGTTCTTCATCAGAATAATCTTTCATTTCTGGGTGCTTATCAGCTAAGTCTTTACCAATTTCGATAATATCTTTACCATTATAACCATCTGCAGGCATTTCATGACTTGTATCACCAAGCGCTTCAAAGAAACGTGTCTCAATTGAACGTGCCAAGTTAGTAATTTGATTACCAGCATCATTAATATAATATTCACGTGTTACATTGTAACCTGCTGCAATTAAAATATTAGCTAGTGAGTCACCAACAGCAGCGTTTCTTGCATGACCAATGTGTAAATCGCCAGTTGGGTTGGCAGAAACATACTCTAATAAGATATTTTTATTTTTAGATGCTTCAGCATAACCAAATCGATTACCTTTTTCAATCGCTTCTGGAATAACTGCAGTTAAATATTGATTATCTAAATAGAAATTAATAAAACCAGGACCCGCGATATCTACTTGCTTCACATTCGCTTTACTTGTGTCTAAGTTGTCAACAATCGCTTGAGCAATTTCACGTGGGTTACGTTTCGCAATCTTAGTTAATACCATTGCGATATTAGTTGAGTAATCTCCATTTTTAGTGTCTTTTGGTATTTCCACTTTGATGTCTGGAATATCTTTAGCAAGACCAGCTTTTTTAATACTCGTTTCAATTTCTTGTATTAAAGTTGTTTTTACTTGATCAATAATATTCATTCGCCTATCTCCTTATAATTAATTTCATATTGATATGAGCCCATTTTTTCATCATTTTGATGTAACTCGTATTGAATTTTTAGCTTCCCACCATTTTCACTCACAAAATGCAAGATACTACGTGTTCTAACAGTCAAAGGGATACGTCCAGCTGGGATATCGTAAAGTGTAGTCGTATCATGACCTTCTACAAAGTGAAGATTCATATTAATATCGCCTTTGCGTATTAATTTGACGCCTCGCGCTTCGATTTTAATCGTTACATTGACGACTGCATCTTCAATTTGTTCTTGGTAACGAATATAATCTGCATTCTTTGTTTGCCAAGAACCTTGAGTAGCAAATTCAAATTTTTGTTTTTCACCATTTTGTTTTAAGACTTGCTTCGTTTGAATGTGTATATTCTTATCCAACGTTTGCCTCACCTTAGCTTCTAATTAATACACCACATTATAGCATAATTTAGATAGTGCATGTAGGTGATACTTCTCAGTTTTGAAGCATTTAGGATATATAAGTATCATCATCTATTTTGATAAATTGAGTAATAAAAAGAACAGTATATAGGTTAAATCTTGGGAAATATTACTATAAAATTACTTATTAGAAGTAAACTATCAGCGTGTATTTGGAGATGATATAATATACTGGTCGCCTATCTCTCAGGCGTCAATTTAGGCGTAGAGAGGAGGTGCTAATCTATGCTAGAAATCCTTGTTCACATCACGACCACAGTCATCAGTGGTTGTATTATTGCGATATTCACGCATTGGCTACGTAATCGCAATAATAAATAGGCGACCATAGCCACACCTAAAAATCCCCTCACTACGGCAATAGTGAGGGGATTGGTGCATCTATGCTAGTTTCCTTGTTGACTAAATTATAACACTGGTGAGTGGAGAAATGCAAAACACTTATATTAAGAAAAGGGGTATCTTTGAGTAGTATCATAAAGCTATAGTATAGAAATATTTAGGTGTTTGTATTCAGAATTTAGTTTTCCATTAAATGATGTATTTCTAGAAGGTACTGATAAAAAAACGAGTAAAGACTATATAAACAAGAATCAAAAAGTTTATAAAAAAGAGGCTGGGACATAA
>NZ_JAESLA010000015.1:0-56341 GCF_017892405.1 Staphylococcus sp. GDY8P85P
AACCGCATTTCTCTTAGAACCCTACAAATTTGCATTGTAGCTTTAAATTATTTTTATAAAGCTTTAGTTAGCTATTATTTAGTTTCACGGTGTAAAGTGTGTTTATTATCACGTGAACAATATTTTTTCATTTCAACACGTTCAGGATTAGTTCTTTTGTTTTTAGTAGAAATATAGTTTCTATCTCCACATTCTGTACAAGCTAATGTTACATTTACGCGCATGTTAAATCCTCCTTACCTTTTCTAAATACGACTTTATTATCATACCACTTAGTACAATAATTGAAAAGTATTATTTTTTATACATTAATAATTTCAATCAATTAAAAGTGAATGGGTTACTTTTTATCATCAAAATAATAATTAATGACGTCTCTACCTAAATCTCCGCCATTTAACCATGGTGGTGGAACGGGTTGATTCGTGTATACAATTGAAAATGATAGTTTAGGATTTTTGATTGGTGCATAACCTATATAAGTTGAATTAACTCTTGATTCACCATCTTGGAATACTTCGGCAGTACCAGTTTTCCCTGCAGAAGGTACTTTTGTTTTGTGGAAACTTGAATAGCCTGTTCCATCTTTTTCATTGAATGCCATTTCAAATCCTTTTTGTACTTCTTTAATTTCATCTTCTGAATTATTTACTTTGTTTAAGACATTGCCTTTAATTTTTTGTTTAACTGGACCGATGTCATCACTATTTGTGGCATCATGAATGGCCAAACCTATATGTGGTTGGATTCTATATCCATCATTTGCAATTGTAGAAACGTATTGTGATAACTGGATTGGACTATACGTATCATATTGTCCAATTGACAAATCAAGGTAATTTCCTGAATTATTGGTTAAGGGTTCAATTTGACCTATTGTTTCATTCGGTAAATCAATACCTGTCTTAACACCTAATCCAACTTGGTTTAGCCCTTTTCTTAACTTCTGACCAGCTTCCCTTATATCTGAAGGTAAGCCCATACCACTATAATAAGGATCACCAGCTAATTTCAGTGCGGTTTTAAACATATAAACGTTAGATGAATGCATTAAAGCCTCTTTATCATTAATTCTAACTTTATCATTTTTATTAAAGTATGAACGCTTAGTTAATCCGCCTTTGAAATGCAATGGCTCATCTATCATTTCTTCGCCTACTTTTATAGCGTTATTTTGATATCCTGCTAGTAAAGTTCCACCTTTGACAGAAGATCCAACTGCAAATTGGCCGGTAAAGTTACCTAAATCATAATCAGTAAGATTACCATTTTTATCAATCTGTTTTCCTGCCATTGCTAAAATATCACCATTTTTAGGATTTTGGACCACAATTAGCGCATTATCCATATCTTTAGCACCTTGGCTACGTAATGTTTTAATTTGATTTTCTAATAATGATTCAACTTTTTTCTGTAAATCTATATCGATTGTTAATTGTAAATCATCACCTCTAGATCCAGGATTGATGACTTCAGAATTGATAACTTTTCCAGATTTATCAGTTGTATATTTCATTTCTTTCTTTTTACCACGTAAAATATCTTCATATTGATACTCTAAATAAGATTTGCCGACTCTGTCATTTCTAGAATAGCCTTTAGCTAAATATTGTTCAGTTAATTCTTTAGGAATACCTTCACTCGACGTAGAGACGCTTCCAAATATACTTCTCAAAGTATCTCCATATGGATAGCGACGATCCCAATCCATTGTTGTATTGACACCTGGAAGATTATCTAACTGTTGTGATACTGCAGCATATTCTTTTTCACTTACATCTTCGTTTTTAATTGTTTGTGGATTCATTGTAGAACCAGCAGCCATTTCACGATAAATTGCTAAAACCTGTAAGTCTTTTTTTGATAAACTCTCAATTTGTTTATCGCCGACTTTCTTATATAACTGTTTATCATATTGATCTTGAGAGATACTGCCTTCATTTAGCATCGACATTTCTTTTTTCATCAATGTATCAACTTCATCAGGATGTTTCTGAATCCAAAAATCTTGTTTATCTCTTTCAGTGATTTTATTTGTCTTCATAGAAATTAAAGATGACAATTTTTTAGCAGTATCTAACATATCTTTTTGACTTGTTTTTCGAGATCTAGTGTATGTAATCGTTAGTTTAGATGCGTTATCTACTAAGACTTTTCCATTTCTATCTAAAATTCGCCCTCTAGGTACGGATTCATTTACAGTTATGTTCTCGTCATTTTTAACTAATTGACTGTAATGTGAACCTTGTGCAATCTGTAAATATCCTAATCTTAAAACTATAATTCCAAATATAACTATAATAGCACCAAATACGAAGCTAATTCGTTTATTCATTGTGTGCTTTATTTTTTCATCATTTGACTTTTCTTTTAATCTTTTAAGCAAGATAACCTACCTCAATTATTAAACATGTTTACTCATAAATGATATATGAAAATGAGACATATTACCATCATTTTCATAAAAAAAGTGGCCTCATAAAGAGACCACTTGCTAAATTGAAAAAGCAGAATTATTTTGTTGCATTATATAATTCGTCAACTTTTTCCCAGTTAACAACATTCCAGAAAGCACTGATATAATCTGGACGTTTGTTTTGATATTTAAGGTAATAAGCGTGTTCCCAAACATCTAAGCCTAAGATAGGTGTTTTACCTTCAGTTAATGGGTTATCTTGGTTTGGTGTAGTAACAATTTCTAATTGACCATTATTAACTACTAACCAAGCCCAACCTGAACCGAAACGAGCTGCTGCTTTATCAGCAAATTCTTTTTTGAATTCGTCTAAAGAGCCCCATTGTTCTTTAATTTTATCAACAACAGTACCTTTTTCTTCAGAATTAGGAGTTAATAATTCCCAGAATAATGAGTGATTTAAGTGTCCGCCACCATTATTACGAACAGCTGTTTGAATATCTTCAGGTACACTATCTAAGTTAGCAACAATTTCTTCAATTGATTTAGATTCAAGATCTGTACCCTCAACTGCAGAATTTAATTTAGTAACATAAGTGTTGTGGTGTTTGTCATGATGGATTTCCATAGTTTGTTTGTCAATGTGTGGTTCTAATGCATCTGCTGCATATGGTAAATTTGGTAATTCAAAAGCCATATTTAATCATCCTCCTAAAAATTCGTTACATTTATAATAACAAGTTATTAACAAAGCAACAAAATATTTGCTTGCAACTAATATTAATACGCTTATTATCAACTTACTTATATAATATATCTCAAAAAGGTAGCTTTTAAACATAATACGAGTCAATATTTCGTCATTTTTAAATAAATCCTACTTTTGGCCTATATTTCAACTGGTTTTCCACTTAAATAGATTAAAAAAGCGGAGTGGACAGAATTGTTTTCAATTCGTCGTCCACTCCCGGCTTGCTTAGTTTATAGAATGTATTAATTTAAAATTTATTTTGATTTTTGACATGCTTCACATACACCATAAACTTCTAACTTATGCGTATGAATATCAACATTTGGTAAATAAGATTTAATTTGATCGATTGGGCAATAGTCAATAACTTTAGTGTCACCACAATTTTCACAAATAAAATGATGATGATGATGATTCATGCAAGCAATTCTAAATTTCATTTCTCCATCTAATTCAGTACTTTCAATAATTTTCAAATCTTTAAATAAGTGTAAGTTACGGTAAATAGTATCAAAAGATATGCCTGGATAATCTTTGTCTAATTGTTTTTGTATATGCTTAGCATTGATATATTTATCTTCATTAACAAAAATATTTATCATATCTTCACGTTTTTTTGTATATTTCAAACCGTTATCTTTTAAAATTTTAATTGCATCATTTGTATTCATAAGTTATTTCCCCTTTTTAAGTCTTACGGTTGATTTTTGGAATAACATTGTAAGTCCTAATAATAAAACTAATAGTACTACAATAACACCACCAGGTGAAATATTCATATAAAATGCAAGTATAAGTCCTAATATTACTGAGAATTCACCAATTATAACACTTAAAATGATTAATTGTTTGAAACCTTTAGTAATTCGCATAGCTATAGCAATTGGTAATGTTATTAAAGCACTGACTAATAAAATCCCAACAACTCTCATTGAAGCCGAGATAACCATAGCAACAATAACTATAAATAGGAATTGAATCCATTTGGGAATATTTATAACTTTGCTATATTCTTCATCAAATGAAAGAATAAATAGTTCTTTATAGAATAATACGATGAATAACACGACAACTATAGCAATAACGACAACCGTTAATAAATCGCTAAGACTTACTGCACTTATTGAACCAAATAATAAGCCTACGATCTCTTGGTTAAATCCGTCAGCAAGAGAGATGAAAATGGCGCTGAGCGCTATACCAGCACTCATAATAATAGGAATAGCAATCTCTTGATAATTAGAGTATGATGTTCTTAACTTTTCGATTAGTATTGCACCTATTATGGCAAATAATATTCCAAACCACATTGGATTGATAATAGCGAGTGCAGGTGATAAAGTCAATACAAACATACCAAAGGAAATGCCGCCTAATGTGACGTGACTTAATGCGTCTGCAATCAAAGATAATCTTCTTACAACAATAAAAGCACCAATCAAAGGTGCAATAAACCCTATTAAAATCCCACTAAGTAATGAATATCTCATGAAGTCAAAATTTAATAACGCATCAATCATGGATATCACCACTAACTTGTTTGATAAAACTGTTCATTTTTAAACTCCTAATATATTAAATTTTAAGCTTCGCAACATTCTCTATTATGTTGATGATCTACAAATTTAACGGGATGACCATATATTTTCGAAATTTCAACTTCATCTAACTTTTTAAATTCTTCAGTCGATCCATGGAAATGTAAATGTTTATTTAAGCATGCTACTTCTGTTGCTGTATCTGCTACAACACCAATGTCATGAGTAACTAGTATAATTGTAATGCCCTCATGCTTTAATTGCTCAAGTGTTTCATAGAATTCACTAACATGTTTAGCATCGATACCATTTGTAGGTTCGTCTAATACAAGTACTGAGGGATTAGATATTAATGCCCTAGCAATTAATACACGTTGTTGTTGTCCACCTGAAAGTTCTGCAATATTTTTATTGATAAGATGTTGAATATTCAATCTCGTTAATACGGTATCAACTAATGCTTCATCCTTTTTATTGAATCTTTGAAATAACTTCTTCGTTTTTGTAAGTCCACTGAGAACAACTTCTTTAACGCTGGCTGGAAATCCAGCATTGAATGCTGTAGCTTTTTGTGATACATAACTAATTTTTAATTCCGATTGATTTTGCTTCTTATATGATTTGCCATCAATATATATTTCGCCTTTTTGTAAAGGTAGTAATCCTAATATGATTTTAAGTAAAGTTGACTTACCAGCGCCATTAGGGCCGACAATTGCCAAAAATTCACCTTTATTTATGTGAATGTTGATGTTATCTAATACTTGCTTATTTTCAAAATAATAATCTATGTTTTTTAATTCAAATACAGGTTGGCTCATTATTTCACCTCGTTTAATACTATACAATTAAGTTTAAATATTGTAAATAGTAATGTTTACGACTTGTTTTTGTTATTTAGAAAAGGGTGATACAAAATTCATTTAGAATTGATTGTACCACCCATATGGCTAACTAGAGCAATGAAGTTTTATTTTTAGAGTTAGTTAGGTATTAAGCAATGACAAAGTATATGCTTAATACTATCGCTAACTACAAATCAGTAAAATTAACTATTGCTGAAGAATTTTATTTTTTAACTCAGAATCGAATTGTTGTGCCTTTAACATTTCAATTTCAAATTTATAAGGTGCTTTCTTATTTTTCTTATCTTCACCGACATAAGGCGTTTCTAAAATTTTAGGAATATCTTTAAAAGCATCATGATGCACTACATAATTAAGTGCATCGAAACCAATGTGTCCGAAACCAATATTTTCATGTCTATCCTTATGCGCACCTTGTTCATTTTTACTGTCATTGACATGAACCACTTTTATTCGGTCTAAACCAATAATTTTATCAAATTCATTTAATACGCCATCAAAATCATCTTTGATATTATACCCTGCATCATGAGTATGACATGTATCAAAACAGATTGATAATCGATCATTATGTGTGACACCATCAATGATTTGAGCAATTTCTTCGAACGTGCGTCCTACTTCAGAACCTTTTCCAGCCATAGTTTCTAATGCAATACGCACATCATTATCATGAGTTAAAACTTCATTTAACCCTTTAATAATTTGTTGAATACCCTTCTCAGCACCCGCACCAACATGGGCACCTGGATGCAGAACGATATCTTTGGCACCAAGCGCTTGTGTTCGTTCTATTTCATTTTGAAGGAAGTCTACACCTAACTGAAAAACTTCGGGCTTTGTAGTGTTTGCAATGTTGATAATGTATGGTGCATGAACCACTAGATTAGATAAACCATATTTATTCATAACTTCGTGGCCTTTTTCAATATTTAGATCTTCAATGCTTTTTCGTCGCGTGTTTTGAGGTGCACCTGTATAAATCATAAATGTTGATTCACCTAATTTATGCGCTTCTTCAGCAGAGCCTTCTAACATTTTTTTCCCACTCATTGATACATGTGATCCAATTAACATGATGTTCACCTAACCTTTTTTATTAT
Source organism: Staphylococcus sp. GDY8P85P (assembly GCF_017892405.1). Lineage (NCBI taxonomy): Bacteria > Bacillati > Bacillota > Bacilli > Caryophanales > Staphylococcaceae > Staphylococcus > Staphylococcus sp. GDY8P85P. The sequence goes on from NZ_JAESLA010000015.1 coordinate 6,675, forward strand.
TTTTTCGTTGCTGTCTATTTTGTCTCTTACTAAATTGTTTTCTTTCTTGTCTTTTCATTCGTTCAACTTCTTGTTTAAATTTCTTCTTATAACCTGGTTTTACTTTATTTTTAGTCTTACTACGTACTTTATGTTTGACTTCGTTTGTTAAGTGGTCATCTTTTCTTTCACGTTTACGTCGTGTGTTATGCGCTTTAATTGGTGTTAATTCATTATGTTTTACATCAACATTTTCAAAATGGTAGCCTTTATCCTCAATTAACGTAATAAGATTCTCTTCATCAGGACTATAAAGTGTGATTGCTACACCTTTATAGTTACCCCTACCTGTTCTACCAACGCGGTGAGTGAAAAAGTCGATATCTTTAGGTACGTCAAAATTAATAACATGACTAACGCCTTCAATGTCTATACCTCGAGAAGCTAAATCACTTGCGATTACAAATTGAAACTCTAAATTGCGTATACGTTTCATTTGTTGCTTACGTTCTCTTGGTGTTAAACCTCCGTGTATCATGCCAACTTTAATTCCAGCAGCATTGAGTGAATTTGCCAGCTCATCCGCATTATCTCTACTATTACAGAAAACGATACATAAGTATGGATTTAAAATATCGATTAATTGAAGTGTTTTATCTACTTTTTCAGTTCCTTTAGTTGGAATTAAATAGAATTCAATATTTTTTTTATTTTGAGACTTGGAATCCACTTCTACATATTCTGGATTGCTTAGATATTTATTTAAAAACGGTTGTAATGATTTAGGAATCGTAGCACTGAAAACTGCTATATGCGCATTTTCATCTAAGCGTGAAGCAATTAAATCTACATCTTCGATAAGGCCTAAGTCAATCATTAAATCAGCTTCGTCAACAACGAGGTATGATGCCAAATGCGCATGTAAATGCCCACTTTGAGCTAAATCATTAATTCTAGTCGGAGTTCCAATAACTAATTGAGGTTGATTATTAGTTCGTTGTCTATCTTTTTCAATATCTGTACCACCTATAAAAAGGCTTACCTTAACCCCTTGTTTAAAACGAGCTAAATGACTAGCTGCTTGATATAATTGCTGCGCTAATTCTCTAGTTGGCGCTACCACAATAGATTGAGGTTCTTTGTTTTCTTCGTCTATTTTATCCATAAGTGGTAATAAAAATGCATGTGATTTTCCTGTACCTGTTTGAGATTGACCTATTAAATTGACGCCTTTTTTAATTCTTGGAATTATTCTATTTTGTATTTCAGTTGGTTTATCAAATTTTAAGTCTTTAATTGCTTCTATAAGTTTTGAGTCTAAATTAAATAATTCAAATGGGTGAGTTGCCATCGATTTGGCCTCCTTAAAATATTCAGTTGAAGTTGTTTTAGTTCAATTTACATGTAGTTGAATGGATCGGTATTGATATTAGAAGCATCAATTGGAAAATCTATACTTTCATCATATAGCCATTGTTCTAATAATTCTTTAAGTCCCTCTCTCATCACATACTCACTGTAATGATTGATATCTAAAATGGTCATACCATACGTTTGTGCATCAAGTGCATCGTGGTGTTTAACATCTCCAGTTATAAAGATGTCTGCACCTTTGTTAAATGCAAGTGTCTCATAACCAATTCCGGCACCACCGATGATAGCTACGTTTTGGATACGTTTATTCGCATCGCCTGTGTATCGAACACTTGGGATATCAAGTTCATGTTTCACAAATTTTACAAAGTCTGTTAATGACATCGCATCTTCTAAAGTGCCAATTTTGCCAAGACCATAATTTGCTGTTTTAGTCATTTTAATAAAATCATAGACAGGAGTTTCATAAGGATGATTGTCGATAATTGCTTTTTCAGCTAATGCATACTGGCTAGCTTTAATCATGAATTCAATTTTAACTTCATTCACATATTCTATGTTATTCAGCTGACCTAGATGTGGATTAGCATTTCCTACAGGTTTAAATTGGCCTTTACCTTCAGTTTCATAAAAACAATACTCATAATTACCTTCTTTGGCAAGTCCATGTTTATCAAGACTATTTTTAAAGTTTTCTACATTATCCTTAGGTATATATGTTTGAACTTTATAATACGTTTCATTCTCTTGATTTAAAAATTGTATATCTTGCAATTTTAATTTATTTGCCAACATTTGGTTAACACCGTAAACGTAATTGTCAAGATTTGTATGCAACGCAATAAGGTTGATATTGTGACGAATTATTTTTTGAATTAATTGACCATAGCCATTATCAATGATTGATTTTACCCCTTTAAAAATTAAAGGATGGTGAGCGATAATCGTATTATAGCCTTTGTCGATAGCTTGGTTAACAATTGCATCTGTACAATCCAACGTCGTTAATATACCATTGATTTCAGATTCATGATTACCTATAAGTAATCCAACATTGTCCCAATTCTCAGCTGTCTCTAATGGCACATGTGTATCGATAATAGACATTAATTGTTTAATTTTCATTATTTAACACCTCTGTAATTAATGATATATCATTATCTATCTCTTTAAGTCTCTCATGATGTAACTCTGAATTCAATTGATTACGAATGTGATTTAAGGCTTCTAATTCATGACGCCATTTTTTATAAAATATTTCATTTTTATTTTGTAATAATTTCGGCCCAAATTTTAATTCTTTTTTGTCTAAATGATCCTGATGATCCATATGCGTTGCAACCACAATTTCATAGATATGTCCTTTCTCTTCCATAATGACTTCTTCTATGATTTGGTAATTCAGTGTCATGAGCGTGTATCTTAATACTTCAGTTTGAATATTACTTTGCAAGATTAATCTAGGACCATTTGCTAAATGAATGCGTCCTTCATTCAATATTCTTGCTATAAGCGGACCACCCATGCCACAAATGGTTATATTTTGAATAGATTCATTCTGACGAAGTACACTTAATCCGTCCCCTAATCGAACATCGATAACATCATTGAGCTGATTTTCTGACACATTCTTTTTCGCTGCTTCAAAAGGTCCTTTTATGACTTCACCTGCAATAGCATGTGTAATTAGACCATGTTGAATCGCATAGATAGGAAGATAGGCATGGTCTGAACCAATGTCGGCTAAGCTTCCTGGAACAAGATAGTTGCACACAGTAGTTAATCTTTGGTTTAAAGTTATCATAGATATCTCCTTTACTATAAAAAGAGACTGGGACAAAGTTAAGTGTCTCAGTCTAGCATTTTTCTAAAGCACATTATAGTAACACCTATAACAAAGTGTAATCATTACTAATTCGACTCGTATATAAGTGTTAAATCTATAATGAGCAATGAAAAATAAATCAATTTAAACTCGAATTATTTTATTTATTAATCCATAAAGTCTTTTAGTCGCTTGCTACGACTTGGATGTCTAAGCTTTCTTAAAGCTTTCGCTTCAATTTGACGTATTCTTTCACGCGTAACACCAAAGACTTTACCCACTTCTTCAAGTGTTCGCGTTCTACCATCATCTAAGCCGAAACGTAATCGTAGAACATTCTCTTCACGATCCGTAAGTGTATCTAATACATCTTCAAGTTGTTCTTTTAATAGTTCATATGCAGCATGATCAGATGGACTTTGTGCTTCTTGGTCTTCGATGAAATCACCTAAATGACTATCATCTTCTTCGCCAATTGGTGTTTCAAGAGATACCGGTTCTTGAGCAATTTTAAGAATTTCGCGTACCTTTTCTGGTGGTAAATCCATTTCTTCCCCAATTTCTTCAGGTGCTGGATCACGACCTAAATCTTGTAATAATTGTCTTTGAACACGAATTAATTTATTGATAGTTTCAACCATGTGTACTGGAATTCTGATTGTACGGGCTTGGTCGGCAATCGCTCTAGTAATTGCTTGTCTAATCCACCAAGTAGCATATGTTGAGAATTTAAACCCTTTACTAAAGTCAAATTTCTCTACTGCTTTGATTAATCCCATGTTACCTTCCTGAATTAAATCAAGGAATAACATGCCACGGCCTACATATCTTTTTGCAATACTTACAACAAGACGTAGGTTAGCTTCTGCTAAACGAGACTTAGCAATTTCATCACCTTGCTCAATACGTTTCGCGAGTTCAATTTCTTCTTGAGCACTAAGTAGATTTACTCGCCCGATTTCTTTTAGATACATTCTGACAGGGTCATTTATTTTAACGCCAGGAGGGGCACTTAAATCATTAGGATTTAATTTCTCATCAGTATCTGAGCTATCTTTCTCATTTACTAAACTGATATCATTATCATTTAATTGGTCAAAGAAATCGTCCATTTGATCAGAATCCATGTCGAAATTTTGTAATTTTTCGGCTATTTCTTCATGGCTAAGGTGACCTTCCTTTTTCCCTTTTTCAATTAATTGTTTTTTAACATCTTCTAATGTTAATGTCGGATCTATTGTTTGTTTTTTAATTTTAACTTGGTTATCAGACATGAAAAGGCCTCCCAATAGTAATATATGCTTTCAAACAAGATATTTAATTATATAATATTTCAATATAATAAGAAAAGTATTAATAAAAAATTCATAACAATGGTAACATTTCATATTCAATATTTGAATGTTAAATACTAAATTGGTTTCAAAACTATTACATTCATTAAATATTACTTATGTTCCATTTCTACCCGTTAAAAACGCATAATAACCATTATACAATAATGGTTATTAAATAGAAATACAATTTATATGATTTGTTTAAACCTGTATGCTTCAAATACGCATTTATTTTAATAATGATGTTACATTCTTGCTTTATTTTTATTAACGATTTGTTCTAAATAATATTTTTGTAATTCTACATCACCTAGTCGCGATGCTTCGCGCAACTTGTGATTTAATTCTTCAATTGTGTCACCATATTTAGCTTCATTTATAACATTCATATAATCTTCAATTTCGCTATCATAAGGCTCTTCATTTAAATCATAATTGTCTAATGCAATAATCGCATCTCTTAAATCATCGTTGTCTGTGTATAATATCATATCACTTATCGAATATTTGTCATTTTCTGCGTAAAATTCTTCTAAAATACTATAGATGCACTTGAAAAATTGATTGCTAAAATCTTCGCTTTCAAGTTGCTTATGATAATTTAAAAACAAATCTTTATCGTGCATAAAATGTTTAAGTAGCGCTCTCTCAGCACTCTCTTGCTTTGATAAATTTGAGAACATTGCATTTACGTTTTGTTGAATCTCACTATTATACGATTGATAATCGTTAAAATAAGGATCATTATGAACATATTGCTGTTGGCCTAATACATTACCATTTAATGTACTAGGATCTACGTTAAATATATTAGCAACATCTTTGATGACTTTATTTTGTAATATTTGTGAATTCATCATTGCAATGTCTTGTGTAACTTCTTTAAGGTAACGTTCATAAGCTAAATCATTATTAGTAATTTCGTCTTTATGTCTATTTACTTTATATAAAATAAATGATTTCTTTTCATTATTAACATATTCTAGAAATTTTTCATTACCATATTTTGTAATATATTCATCTGGGTCCATGTCTTTAGGTAATTGAACCACAAAAACATTTAACCCTTGTTGAAGAAGGTGTTGTCCTGTTTTAATCGTTGCTTCTTGCCCTGCGAAATCACCATCAAACATTAGTGTTATATGAGATGTTAATTTCTTGAGAACGGTAATGTGTTCATCTGATAGCGCTGTACCCATACTAGCAATAACAGGTTTTAAGCCGGAGGAATCAGATTTTATAACATCCATAAATCCTTCAAGTAAAATGGCTTCGTCATTTTTACGTATATATTTTCTAGCTTGATCAAGATTATACAATAATCGTCTTTTTTGAAATATCGGTGTTTCCGGACTGTTTAAATATTTAGGTTCTTGATTATTGTGAGTTCTACCAGAATAGCCAACGATACGACCTTGCGCATTTTTTAATGGAAACATAATGCGATCTCTAAAGCGATCAAAATAGCTAAAATTTTCTTCGTTTCGAGATAGAAGGCCTGCTTCATATGCGAGTTCAATATCATAACCTTTTTGTTGTAAAAAGTCATGACAGAAATGCGTGTGATTCGGTGCATAACCTATTCCACGCGCTTTAATAAGTTCTTCAGTAAAGCCTCTATTTGTCAAATAGTTTAAGGCGTCTTCACCTTCAACCGTTTTAAGTAGAGCATACTGATAATACTCATTCATTAATTCATGCATCTCTATCATAGATAAGTCATCAGACGCAATTTGACTTGTATAGTCACTTGAATTACCAATGTCAACAGATATATTTAGACGTTCACCTAGTTCTTTAACAGCCTCTACGAATGATAAATCTTTAATTTCTTGTGTAAATTGAAAGACGTTACCACCTTTTTTGCACCCAAAACAATGGCAAATTTGTTTATCTTCAGAAACAGTGAATGAAGGTGTCTTTTCATCATGAAAAGGACACAAACCGATGTAATTGCGTCCTCTTTTTTCTAATTTTACATATTCACTTACTAAATCCAAAATATCTGTTTTATCTTTAATTTCATTAATTACTGATTGTTCAATGCGCAAAGTACATCACCCATAAATATTTATCATAATATTATACATTTTTGAAGTTTAAATTGAAACTATTTTGATTGACGTTCTATTATATTAATAACGTCATTGGCAGTTTCTTCAATTGCTTTATCGGAAACATCAATCACAGTGCAACCGATTTTGTTTACGATGTCTTCGAAATATTTAATCTCTTCTTTAATACGCAACTCATTTGCATATCTCGCTGAATCTCCTAGTCCCAGTTGTTTTAAACGCTGTTTTCTTATACGATTTAACTTTTCTTCGCTAATTCTTAACGCGATACATTTCTCTGGATCTATCTCAAATAACATGTCTGGAGGTGTTACTTCAGGTACTATTGGAACATTCATCACTTTATAACTCTTAAGGGCTAAGTATTGTGATAACGGCGTTTTTGAGGTTCTAGAAACACCAATTAATACGATATCAGCTTTAGGTAGACCCTTAGGATCTTTGCCATCGTCATACTTTACGGCAAATTCAATCGCATCAATTTTTTTGAAGTAAGCATCATCCAAACGATGTACTCTACCAGGTTGATTATATGGATTTTCTTCGAATGCTTCTTTCAAATATTCCATTAATGGTCCCATAATATCAATAGAGCGTAACTGATTGGAATCAATCTTGCGTTCCATATACGTTTTCATTTCTGGTTTTACTAATGTATAAACGATAATTGCCTCTCTATCATTAGCTACTTGAATAACCTCATCTATATCTTCCTTAGTTTCAATATATGGATATCTTAAAAAATCATGTTTGCATTCTTTTGGATTAAATTGTGAAATACACGCTCTAGCTACTAATTCAGCAGTTTCTCCAATTGAATCAGATGCGATGATTATCTTTATATTTTCCATCGTTTTACCACCTATTCTTTAAATAATGATACAAATAATTTTGCGATTGTTGTTTTTGATACTCTACCTGTTACTTGATATTTATGATTACCTTTACTTTTAACAATTGGTATTGAATCAATTTCTTTCTCTATCATTTGATCTGCTGCATAAATGATAAGTTCATCTTCTTCAAGATAAGTTAAATTTGGCATTCTCGACATGTTAACACTGATCGGCATGGTATGAATATCTTCACCAATCATAGATGCACGTAACAAGTCTTTTCTAGAACAAACACCAATAAAATCATTGTGTTCGTTAATAATAAATAATGTACTAGCATCTTCTAAGAAAATCGTACAAATAGCATCATAAACAGACATATCCTCTTTTACAATGACTGGTGGAGACATATAGTCTTTAACAACATATTGACGTAATTTATCAGTCATTAACTTATTTTTAGATTTGCCAGAATAATAATACCCCACTCGAGGTCTAGCCTCTAAAAATCCTGACATTGTTAAAATTGCTAAATCAGGTCTCAATGTAGCACGTGTCAAGTCTAGTTTTTCGGCAATGTGTTCCCCGGTAATAGGTCCTCCGCTTTTGACTATCTCAATAATTTGTTCTTGTCTTTTACTAAGTTCTATAGGTCTTCACCCCTTTATTGTTCACGTCTATTATACCTATTTATTAATGTACCTACAAATACATATAATTTCTTGCTATTAAATAATCAATCTATTAAACTAATGGTAAGCGAGTTAAGGATGGTGTAAGCTTAACAACTTCAATTTGGCTAATCGTAAAATTTGATAAAAGTGAGTGGCTACACTAATTTGGGTGGAACCGCGGGTTATTAAGTTATCAACTATATTTAATTGATATAGTGAAATAAATTAACTCGTCCCAAGATAATGATAAATGTGATATTTTCATTTATTTATTGTCTTGGGGCGTTTTTATGTATTTAATAAGGAGAGATTATATGGTTAAAGATATGGAAACAATTGTATCATTAGCAAAACACAGAGGATTTGTTTTTCCTGGTAGTGATATTTATGGTGGATTATCAAATACGTGGGATTACGGCCCATTAGGTGTTGAATTAAAAAATAATGTAAAAAAAGCATGGTGGCAAAAGTTCATCACACAATCACCATTTAACGTAGGTATTGATGCAGCGATTTTAATGAACCCAAAAACATGGGAAGCATCAGGACATTTAGGTAACTTTAATGATCCTATGATTGATAATAAAGATAGTAAAATCCGTTATCGTGCCGATAAGTTAATTGAAGATTACATGCAAAAAGAAAAAGGTGATGAAAACTTTATCGCCGATGGTTTAAGTTTTGATGAAATGAAACGTATTATTGACGATGAAGGTATCGTTTGTCCTGTAAGTGGCACTGCTAATTGGACAGATATTCGTCAATTCAATCTTATGTTCAAAACATTCCAAGGTGTTACCGAAGATTCTACAAATGAAATTTTCTTACGACCTGAAACTGCACAAGGTATTTTTGTAAATTACAAAAACGTTCAACGTTCTATGCGTAAAAAACTACCATTTGGTATTGGTCAAATTGGTAAATCATTCCGTAATGAAATTACACCAGGTAACTTCATCTTCAGAACTAGAGAATTTGAACAAATGGAATTGGAATTCTTCTGTAAACCAGGTGAAGAAATTGAATGGCAAAATTATTGGAAAACATTTGCTAGCCAATGGTTAAAAGATTTAAATATCAACGAAAATAATATGCGTCTACGTGATCATGATGAAGAAGAATTATCACACTATTCAAACGCAACTACAGATATTGAATATCGCTTCCCATTTGGTTGGGGTGAATTATGGGGTATCGCAAGCCGTACTGATTTTGACTTGAAAAAACACAGTGAACATTCAGGCGAAGATTTCAAATACCATGATCCTGAAACAAATGAAAAATATGTGCCATATTGTATTGAACCATCATTAGGTGCAGACCGTGTTACATTAGCATTCTTATGTGACGCATATGAAGAAGAAGGCGTTGAAGGAAGTAAAGATTCACGAACAGTATTGCACTTCCACCCTGCCCTTGCACCATATAAAGCTGCAGTTTTACCATTAAGCAAAAAATTATCTGAAGATGCGATTAAAATCTTCGAACAATTAAGTTCTAAATTTGCAATAGACTTCGATGAATCTCAATCAATTGGTAAACGTTACCGTAGACAAGATGAAATTGGTACGCCATATTGTATTACATTTGACTTTGATTCATTAGAAGATAATCAAGTAACAGTGCGTGACCGTGACTCTATGGAACAAGTACGTATGCCTATCTCTGAATTGGAAACGTTCTTAGCTGAAAAAGTTGCTTTCTAACTATAATTATATAAAGTACAAAACCCACCTCAAATCATTTTTTGAGGTGGGTTTTTTGTGTTTATATTGGAAGATTTATCAATATTCAATTCGTTTCAATTGATTGATTAACTTTTGACCTTTAAAGTACATACCTGCATATTCTTTGTATATTAATAGAAGCAGTTCCGACATTTCATCCAGAATACCTTGACTAATATTAAATTGATTCATTTTATCTATAGGCAATTTTTGTAAGACATCTAATAAATATAATGTTTTGTTAGATATTCGTAAAGCATGTGGATCTTTATATAATTCTGATTCAAGAATTGTTCCATCATAAACAAAACTATATGCAGCTAATTGTGATTGATCATAACTATCTGAAATAGCTGAATGATTAAAAAATGCTGTAAAACCGAAGCGATTCATACATTTTAACATTACTATAATGGACATAAGTTGCGCTGAATTACCAGATGAAATTTTTTCGAGTACAAAGTGTAACAGTTTATAGTGGAATGGAGAAATGTCATCGCTATCCATTGAACGCTCAATGGCCTCAACACACAATGTTGCATAGCTACTATTAAATATATCCAACCGTAAATCGTAATATTGATTAATTACATCTACTGAACTTAAAGTCCCCATACCTTTCCATTTATTATAAATAAATAAGCCATACACAAAGAGTTGCGTATGGGCTTGTAAACCTGTTTTTGATTTTTTGGCTCGTCTAACCATCAATGGTATTTTGGCACCATGCTCGTTTAAAATTGTAATAATTTTATCAGATTCTCCATAATCTACGGACTTTATAATGATTCCCTTTTGTTTTTCGAGCATAGTATCACGACCCTTCTAACTTCGATCCATTAATCTTGATCTTCAATATATCCCATTTGACGGATGAAATTAACTTTATTACGCCAATCTTTCTGAACTTTTACCCAAAGTTCTAAATACACTTTTGAGCCTAATAACATTTCGATATCATGTCTTGCTCTTTTACCTACTTCTTTTAATTTTTTGCCACCCTTTCCGATGACTATACCTTTTTGTGAATCTCTCTCAACGAAAATAGTAGCTTCTACTCTGACACGTTCTTCACTTTCTTTAATCATTCTATCTACATTAACGCCGATTGCATGAGGAATTTCTTCACTCGTTAAATGTAAAATCTTTTCACGTACAATTTCACTTACAACAAACTGTTCAGGGTGATCTGAAATTTGATCGTCCGGATAATACTTTGGACCTTCAGGTAAATAATGTTTCAGTACATCTATAAAGTGATCGACATTCAATCCTTCTAATGCGGAGATTGGCACGATTTCAGTGAAATCCATATACTGTTGATATTGCTCTATCTTAGGCATTAAAGCATCTGGGTGTACTAAATCAATTTTATTTAGCACTAAGAAAACTGGTGTTTTAACATTTTTTAGCATTTCCATGATATATTCATCGCCACGCCCAATTTCTTCATTTACATTAACCATGAACATGATTGCATCAATTTCAGATAATGTATTTTTAGCAACACGCATCATATAATCACCTAATTTGTGTTTAGGTTTATGAATGCCAGGTGTATCTAAGAAGATGATTTGCGCATCGTCTCGAGTCATTACACCTTGGATTTTATTACGTGTAGTTTGAGCTTTATCAGACATTATTGCAATTTTATGTCCGATTACTCTATTCATAAATGTAGATTTACCTACATTGGGTCTTCCTATAATTGATACAAATCCTGACTTATGTTCTGTCATCTATTCTAAATCCTTTCCTGAAAAGCCATGTGGTAACAGTTCGCCCACAGTTGACTCAAGTAATTCCCCTTTATGATTCGTCATATACACTGGCATATCATCATCACATAATTCTTTAAGAACTTGTCTACATGTTCCACAAGGTGATGATGGCTTTTCAGCATCAACCGTTACAGTTATTGATTCAAAGTCACCAGGTCGATAACCTTCAGATATGGCTGCTACTAAACTTGAACGTTCGGCACAAATTGTAGCAGGATAGGCTGCATTTTCGACGTTGGCACCATAAAATGTTCGACCATCTTTAGTCTTTAAATAAGCACCTACTTTAAATTGACTATATGGCACATATGCTCGACTTTGTGCTTCTCGTGCCTCTTGAAAATAATGTGATTGATAACTCATCAAAACATCCCCTTTAATATTAGAAAATATGTGGTAAAAAAATAACTAATCCAGTTATTAATGCGAAAATTGATGCTAACATAACACTAAACGCAGCAATATCTTTAGCTTGTTTAGCAAGTTCATGATAGTCACTTGTGACTAAATCAACTACACATTCTATTGCAGTATTAACTGCTTCTATCGTAAGTACTAAGAAGATAGCCAATATTATAAATAACCATTCAGTTGCACTTAATTGGCAGATATAACCTAAAATGATAGTTATAATCGCAATTACAATATGTAGTAAATAATTATGATCTTTTAGAAGAAGTGTCTTAAACCCATCAAACGTATATTTGAAACGTCTTAATTGCTTAATCTCTAGTCAATCCGTATGCATTTAATATTGTCTCTTGGCGTCCAAACATTTCTTTTTCATCTTCTTCGTTCATATGATCATAACCTAGTAAATGTAAAAAACCATGTAGTGCTAGAAAACCTAATTCTCTTTCAAAAGAATGGCCATATGAATCAGCTTGGTCTTTAGCTACATCTGTACAGATGATGATATCTCCAAGCACCCTTGGCATGTCTAAACCAATAATTTCAGGTTCATCTTCTTCAAGTGCGAACGAAATTACATCAGTTACTTTATCTTTATCTCGATATGTTTTATTGATTTCTTGAATTTCACTCTTATCAACAAAAGTAACAGAAAGCTCAGCGTCTTCTTTGATTTGTTCTTGTTCTTTAGCAAAATTAAGTAAGTCATCAATTTGTTGATACCAAGTTTCTTCTACAAGGTCTGTATGATCATTAAAATCAATTGTAAACATTTAAATGTCTCCTTCATAGCGATCAATTATTTTACTTACTAATGGGTGTCTTACAACATCACTTTGATCTAATTGCATAATATTAATTCCTTTAACCCCATGTAATTTTTTGACTGCTTCTTTTAATCCACTTTTGACGCCTTTAGGTAAATCAATTTGAGTTTGATCTCCTGTAACTACCATTTTAGAGCCGAATCCTAATCGTGTTAAGAACATTTTCATTTGCGCATGTGTTGTATTTTGAGCTTCATCTAAAATGACAAAAGCATCATCAAGTGTACGGCCACGCATATAGGCTAATGGTGCAATTTCGATTGTGCCTCTCTCGATAAATCGTGCAGTTTGTTCTCTACCCAATACTGTATTCAATCCATCATAAAGCGGTCTCAAATAAGGATCTACTTTTTCTTTTAAATCACCAGGTAAAAATCCTAGAGACTCCCCAGCTTCTACAGCAGGTCTTGTTAATACAATACGTTTAACCGCACCTTTTCTAAGTTGTTTAGCCGCATACACCACCGCTAAAAATGTTTTACCCGTACCTGCAGGCCCAATACCAAAGACTAGGTCATTGTTTTTCATAGCATTAACGTATAATCTTTGGCCCATCGTTTTTGCTCTTATTGTCTTTCCAAAAGCATCTTTTGTAATCTCTTCATCATATAAATCAATGAGATGATGTATAGTATCATTTTCAGCCATTTTTATAGCAGCTTCAACATCTTTTAAAGTTATGGTGTTGCCCATTTCAATGACTTTTAATAAATTTTTAAGAACTAATTCTGATTTTTCTACAAGCTCTAATTTTTGACCTTTAACTGCTACTTCTTGGCCACGAGCGTGTATTTCGACATCAAACGCTTCCTCAATCGCATTAATATGTTCATCATTATTACCTAACAGTGCTTGAGAATGATTAATGTCGTCTATTTGAATTATTCCTGGCATATAAGCGCTCCTTTTCACTAAAACAATGTATATATTTAGATTATATTAGTTCACTTATGTTTTAAAAATAAAACATGATATATCAATCTTTAAAAAGCTAAGATTTAAGTTACTTTAGTAAATTAACTTTCATTTAAATTTTACTAAAGTCTGTTAAAGTATACAAATTTATTTGGCTTAGTGTGCTTTTTTTATTAAATTGTAGTATAAGCTTTTAATATTTATTAGAAAAAGAACCCGAAAATCATGTGAAAATGAATTTCGGGTTAAAATATTAATTATAATTGCTTAGGTTTATTGAGAATTTCTTGCCAAAGAATACCATTGACGACTGGATCATTATCGAATTGAAATTTTTGATGTGTCATATCTTGTTCAATTAACTTACTATTTAACAATTGCTTCAATCTATAACGTTTAGTACGTTCAGATAAATTTTTATCATTAATAATCGCTCTTGCTTTATTTTCAATTCTTGTAAGTTGCTTTTCTTTTTCACGATCAATTTCTGAGCGTACATTATATAAGTCGTCTACGAGTTGCTTTTCAAGTTCTTTTTGGAGATGATTAACATCTCTAGTACGCTCTCGTGTATTGGTTGATTGGCGCGCTTCCTTTTCAAATCTATTACGTTGCCTAGTAGAACGCTCTAATTCTTCAGGTACACTTTCCTCAATAATTTCTTTTTCAAGTTCTTTATCTTGATAAACACGTTTTGATTCTTGTTGTGCGGTTTTCTTTTGTTGTTTAGAGGGTTCATCATCATTAGTAAATTCTTTTTCAAATTCACTAAATGCTTCTTCTATTTGCTCAAAGAAACCTTTTCCTTGCGTCTCTTTTTTATCAGACGTTGTTGGCTTATGTTGTGGTGGTCTCTGATTTTTTCTTTGCTCATGACTCTTATCCCTCATCGCACTAATACCTGTTACAATAATGGATATTATAAAAATTATAATACCAATATTCATCTAATCACCCCTTAACATTTACTTTGGTGATTCATCTTCATTTTGTTCAGTACGTTTATTTATCGCATTTCTCATGCCAGTGTCAGCTTCTACATTTTTTAGATTGTAGTAATCTTTGACACCCATGTTACCTTCACGTAAAGCTTCTGCCATTGCAAGTGGCACTTCAGATTCAGCTTCAACCACTTTAGCACGCATTTCTTGAACACGCGCTTTCATTTCTTGTTCAGAAGCTACGGCCATAGCACGGCGTTCTTCAGCTTTCGCTTGCGCAATATTCTTATCTGCAAGTGCTTGTTCAGTTTGTAAGTCAGCACCAATATTTTTACCAATATCTACGTCAGCTATATCGATAGATAAAATTTCGAACGCAGTACCTGAATCAAGCCCTTTACTTAAGACAGTCTTAGAAATGTTATCAGGGTTCTCCAGTACTTGTGTATGATGCTCACTAGAACCAATAGTAGAAACAATACCTTCACCTACACGAGCAATGATTGTTTCTTCTCCTGCACCACCAACTAAACGAGAGATGTTGGCGCGTACTGTAATTCTAGCTTTCGCTTTTACTTCTATACCATTCATTGCTACACCAGTTATAAACGGTGTTTCAATTACTTTAGGATTAACAGACATTTGAACAGCTTCTAATACGTCACGTCCAGCCAAGTCAATCGCTGCACCACGTTCGAATGGTAAGTTAATATCTGCACGTTGAGCAGCTATATTCGCATCGACAACTCTATCGACATTACCACCCGCTAAATAATGTGATTCTAATTGATTTGTTGTAAGGTTTAACCCAGCTTTATGTGCTTTAATTAATGGACCAATTACCTTACGTGGAGATACTCGACGTAATCTCATACCTACCAATGTTCCAATACCTACTTTAACTCCAGCAGCAATTGCAGATATCCAAAGTCCTACTGGAACAAATGAGAATAGCACTAATAATGCAATAACTATGATAACTGCAATCACTATAATGCCTAATCCAAACATTTAACCACTCCTTTATGTGTTTTCAATTTCTCTAACAACAACTCTAGATCCTTCTACCTCAAGAATTTTAACTTCTTTATTTCTTAAAATGAAAGCGCCATCTGATACGGCATCTATTCTTTCATTATCAAGCGTTATAATTCCTGCAGGTCTTAAATCTGTCACAGTACGAGCTGTTTGACCAACTAAATGAGAACGATCATCGTGAGATCTATATCCTGCTTCTGAATTAGTAGAATCTTTTAACACAACTTTATCTAAAAACGGAATTTTCCTTTTAAACCATTTCACTAATATCACCCATTCAATAATTGCCAATATTGATGCAATCACAACATTTAATAGCATTAAAAGAATATTATCTCCTAACATAATGATGCTAAGTATAATCAATGATATGCCAATAATACCTATGACTGCGCCAATGACAAATAATTCGATAATAACGAGTATTGCTCCAACGAAGAATAGCAATACAGAAATAAGATTAACATCACCGTTAATTAAAAAGCCGAGGAAGAGAATTAAAAGTGCAAGCATCGCGATAATTCCCGCAAAATTAATACGCTTCGAATACAATTGATATAAAAAGCCTAAAAAAATGATACACGTTAATATAAGTGATATTAATGGACTCGTTACAATCTGAGATAGATTATTGAATAAATAATTAGTAGTTAAAATGGAATTGATAACTGTATGTATCGCATTGAAATAGTTCACAATTTCACCTCGCTCTCAATTCCGATTATACATGAATACACTTAGTTATAATAGTGATAGTAGACGCTTTAATATAAAAAAACTCTCGACTAGTTTAACTAATCGAGAGCATATATATAATTAATATTCTTGTTGAGGGAGTCAACAGAGTTATTAATTATTTGAATTTACGTTTACGTGCAGCTTCTGATTTCTTTTTACGTTTTACGCTTGGTTTTTCGTAAAATTCACGTTTACGTACTTCTTGGATAGTACCACTTTTAGATACTGAACGTTTAAATCTACGTAATGCATCTTCAAGTGATTCATTTTTACGTACTACTGTTTTAGACATCTGTATTTCCCTCCCTCCAAATATCAACGGAACTTTAAAGTCAATACATAGTAATATACAACTATGCTTTACTTAGTATAATATATGAATTTATTATGGTCAATTCCAAATTATTATAATTTTTAAAAATTATAATAATACGCCTTCTTCAGACTTGTTTGTTGCGTGTTCTACAATTCTAACAACTTTACCTGTATTAATAGGATAATCAGCTTTAATGATTTTTACTTTTACAATTTGTCCGATTAAAGAATCATTACCCTCAAATTGAACTTTCATATAGTTGTCAGCATAACCAACTAATGTGCCTTCTACTTCGCCAGCTTCTTCAGGAATAACTTCTAAAACTTCGTCTTCAAATTTAGATGCATATTCTTTAGCTAATTGATCACTTAACGCGATTAATTTGTGCACACGGTCATTTTTGATAGATTCGTCAATTTGATCATCCATACGCGCAGCAGGCGTACCAATTCTAGCTGAATATGGAAAAACGTGTAATTCAGAGAATTTATGTTTAACAATAAAGTCATAAGTTTCTTGGAATTCCTCTTCTGTTTCTCCTGGGAATCCTACAATCACATCACTTGTAACAGCTAAATCTGGTAACGCATCATGTAATTTTGTGATTCTCTCTGAAAAATGTTCCATAGTATATTTACGTCTCATTCGTTTTAATACAGTATCAGAACCGGATTGTAATGGAACATGTAAATGTCTAACAACTTTATTTGAACGTTTTAAAACATCAATAACTTCATCAGTTAATTGGCTAGCTTCAATAGATGAAATTCTAATTCGTTCAAGACCATCAATTTCTTCTAAATCACGAAGTAACTGTGCTAAATTATAATCTTTTAAATCTTGACCATAACCACCAGTATGAATTCCAGTTAAAACAATTTCTTTATAGCCGGCATTAACTAATTGTGTAGCTTGTTCAACCACTTTTTCAGGATCACGTGAACGCATTAATCCACGAGCCCATGGTATGATACAAAATGTACAGAAATTATTGCACCCTTCTTGGATCTTTAGTGAAGCTCTTGTTCTATCTGTAAAATAAGGTACATCTAATTCTTCATATGTACGATTTTTCATAATATTACCAACACCATTAATTGGTTGGCGTTCTTCTCTAAATTGTTGGATGTAGTCTAATAATTTGTGTCTATCTTGCGTACCTACCACTACGTCTACGCCAGGAATTTCCATAATTTCTGCAGAAGATGTTTGCGCATAACACCCTGTAACACATACTACTGCGTCTGGATTTTGTCGAATTGCTCTTCTAATGATTTGTCTACTTTTTTTATCTCCAGTATTTGTTACTGTACAAGTGTTGATTACGAAGACGTCTGCATTCGTTTCAAAATCAACTCTATCGTAATCAGCGTCTTTAAATAATTGCCAAATTGCTTCAGTTTCATAATGGTTTACTTTGCAACCTAATGTGTGAAACGCAACTGTTGACATAATATTCACCCCATTAATTCATTTTCATAACTGATAGCACTTAAAGCATAAAGTGGCGCCGTTTCTGCCCGTAAAATTCGAGGTCCTAAACCAACATTAACACTCGTTTCTTTAAGCAGAGAGATTTCTTTCTCTGAAAAGCCACCTTCAGGACCAAATATTAATAAAATACGATCGTTAGTCTTAAATTTTTTCAAGGTTTCTTTAAAAAGACTAACTTCACCACGTTTTGCTTCATCTTCATATGCTAACAAAATATAGTCATAATGATTTATAGTATCACAAATTTCATTTAAATTCGACTTAAAATTGATTTTAGGAATAATTAAACGGTAGCTTTGTTCGGCTGCTTCTTTAATTATCTTTTGCCAACGTTCTAATTTTTTTTGAACTTTATTTGAATTAAGTTTGACTACAGATCTGTCCATTTCTACAGCTATGAAACTATCAGCACCTAATTCTGTTGCTTTTTGAATTAACCATTCATATTTGTCTGCTTTGATTAAGCCACTACATATAGTAACTTGTACAGGTAACTCTGAATTGATATCAATGTGCTCAATCAATTTAATTTCAATTGATTCATTCTCAACAGTAATGATTTCCGATTTAAACACGGTTTTATCTTTAAACGTTACAATAATCTGGTTACCAACTGTATTTCTCATCACATTAGTAATATGATGTATATCTTCCTTATTTGTTATAAAAAAACGCTGACTGTCATCAGCGTTTTGATCGATAAAGTATCTTTGCAAATTATTCACTCACTTTCTGACCTACAATGCATACCCAACCATTGTCATGATTTACTGATATAATATCAAATCCTACATCTTCCATTTGATTTAATATTAGTTCATGCTTTTCCTCTATAATTCCTGATGTTATAAAATAACCATCTTCATTTAGAGTATTATAAGCATCTTCAATCATATCTTCAATAATATGAGCTAAAATGTTTGCAATAACAATATCAAATTTTTCTGTTTCATTTTTTAATAAGTTTCCTGGTACAGCTTCAATTGCATCTTCACAATGATTTTTAGCAAAGTTTTCTTTAGCAACGTTAACAGCTAACTCATCAATATCCAGAGCTTTAATCCGTTTTACTCCAAGTAAGTGACTGGCAATACTTAAAATACCTGAACCTGTTCCAACATCAATAACGGAATGCTCTGGTTTAACGTAGGTTTCAATTGCTTTAAGACACATGCTTGTTGTTGGATGATCTCCAGTTCCAAATGCCATGCCTGGGTCTAATTCAATACACATTTCAGAAGTATCTTCTTTAGTGTATTGTTCCCAACTTGGAACAATTGTGAATTTTTCTGATGCTCTAAAGGGATGGAAATAATTTTTCCATTCATTTTCCCAATCTACTTTAGCTATTGTTTTCTCAGAAAAATCCAATACAGATGAATCAATATTTTCAAGTTTTGTAACATCTGTTTCAATTTTATTTCTTAGAGATTCATCAAACTTTAATTCGTTGAAATAAGCCTTTAATCGAACACCTTTTTCAGGATAATCTTCTTGTTTCAGTTCATATATTTCACCGAATTTATCGGCAGGCTGATTAATTAAATCATTAGAATCTTCAATTACAACGCCGTTTGATCCATAATTTTCTAATATATCAGTAACTAAAGGTTCAACTTCATGGTTTACAACAATCGAAAGTTCTGTCCAGTTCATTTAGTTATTCTCCTTTAAAGAATTTGCGTGCTCTATCTTTAAAATTAGATGGTTGTTCTTCAATTGACTCACCATTTAATTCAGCAAACTCTCTCATAATTTCTTTTTGTCTATCTGTTAATTTTGTAGGTGTAACTACTTTAATATTAACAAATAAATCACCATGACCATATCCATGAACATTTTTAACACCTTTATCTTTTAAGCGGAATTGCTTACCAGTTTGAGTGCCAGAAGGAATAGTTAACATTACGTTTCCGTTAAGTGTAGGAACTTTTATTTCATCACCAAGTGCTGCTTGTGGGAAACTAACATTAAGTTTGTAATAAAGATCGTCACCATCACGTTCAAATTTGTCAGACGGTTTTACTCTAAATACGACATATAAGTCACCATGAGGTCCACCGTTTTCTCCTGGTGTTCCTTCACCGGCAAGTCTAATTTGTTGGTCATTATCTACACCTTCAGGTACAGTTACTTCTAATTTAACTGTTTTATTTTCGGTACCTTTACCATGACAAGTTGGACATGGTTCTTCGAATTCTTGACCTGTTCCATCACATTTTGGACATGTTTGTTGCGTGCGTACACGGCCTAAAATTGTATTTTGTTCTACTGATACGTGACCTGCGCCGTTACAATAACTACATGTTTTTTTACTAGTACCTGGTTTAGCACCATCACCATTACATGTATGGCATGTCACATCTTTACGAATTGAGATTTCTTTCTTAGTTCCGAAGACAGCTTCTTCAAATTCTAGAGTCATCGTATATTGTAAATCGTCACCTTTTCTAGGTGCATTAGGATCTCTTTGACGTGAACCACCAAAGAATGAGCTGAAGATGTCTTCAAATCCACCTCCGCCAAATCCACTAAAGTCTTGGCCGCTAAATCCTTGGCCACCAAAACCACCTTGAGGTCCATCATGGCCAAATTGGTCATAATTTGCTCTTTTATTATCGTCGCTTAGAACTTCGTAAGCTTCTGAAATCTCTTTGAATTTTTCATCTGCACCCTCTTCTTTATTGATATCAGGGTGATATTTTTTTGATAATTTGCGATATGCTTTTTTGATTTCATCTTTAGATGCGCTTTTACTTACACCTAAGACTTCATAATAGTCTCTTTTAGCCACGACCATCTCTCCTTAACTTAATTATTTAATATGTTTAAAAGAACGAAGTTATAAAAGAAAAAGTCAAAGCCAATGTTCAATTGACTTTGACTTTTTGGCTCACATTCATAATAGTTTGCTAATATAAGCATACACTATAAACGCTTAGCAATTATTTTTTATCTTCATCATCTTTAACTTCTTTAAATTCAGCATCTTCAACATTACTATCGTTTTGAGTTTGTTGAGCACCATCTTGTGCTTGTTGCTGAGCTTGTTGATATACTTTTGCTGATAAATCTTGAATTACTTTTTCAAGTTCTTCTTTTTTCGCTTTAATATCTTCGATGTCTTGTCCTTCAAGCGCAGATTTTAAAGCATCTTTTTTGCTTTCCGCATTAGATTTATCTTCTTCACTAATATTGTCGCCAAGGTCAGTAATTGTTTTTTCAACTTGGAATACTAAGCTATCTGCTTCATTTCTTAAATCTACTTCTTCACGACGTTTTTTATCTGCTTCAGCGTTTTCTTCGGCATCTTTAACCATACGATCGATTTCTTCATCAGAAAGCGCAGAGCTTGATTGAATAGTAATATTTTGTTCTTTATTAGTACCTAAGTCTTTCGCAGTAACATTTACGATACCATTTTTATCAATATCAAATGTTACTTCGATTTGTGGAACACCACGTGGAGCTGGTGGAATATCAGTTAATTGGAATCTTCCTAATGTTTTGTTATCAGCTGCCATTGGACGTTCACCTTGTAATACGTGAATATCTACTGCTGGTTGGTTATCAGCTGCAGTTGAATAAACTTGAGATTTTGAAGTTGGGATTGTAGTATTACGTTCAATTAACGTATTCATACGTCCACCCATAATTTCAATACCTAATGATAATGGTGTTACGTCTAATAATACAACATCTTTAACATCACCAGTGATAACGCCACCTTGAATTGCAGCACCCATTGCTACAACTTCGTCTGGGTTTACACCTTTATGAGGATCTTTACCGATTTCTTTTTTAACAGCTTCTTGAACTGCTGGAATACGTGTTGAACCACCAACAAGAATAACTTCATCAATTTCAGAAGTTGATAAACCAGCGTCTTTTAATGCTTGACGAGTTGGTTCCATAGTTCTTCTGATTAATGAATCAGCTAATTCTTCAAATTTAGAACGAGTAAGACTAATTTCTAAATGTAATGGACCACTTTCACCAGCTGAAATAAATGGTAATGAAATTTGAGTTTGTGAAACGCCAGATAAGTCTTTTTTAGCTTTTTCAGCAGCGTCTTTCAAACGTTGCAATGCCATTTTATCTTGAGATAAATCTACGCCATTTTCTTTTTTGAATTCAGACACTAGGTAGTCAATAATTACTTGGTCAAAGTCATCACCGCCAAGTTTATTATCACCAGCAGTTGATAGTACTTCGAATACACCGTCACCTAATTCAAGGATAGATACGTCAAACGTACCGCCACCTAAGTCGAATACTAATACTTTTTGGTCTTGATCAGTTTTATCTAAACCATATGCTAATGCTGCAGCAGTAGGTTCGTTAATAATACGTTCAACTTCTAAACCAGCAATTTTACCAGCATCTTTAGTTGCTTGACGTTCAGCATCATTGAAATATGCAGGAACTGTAATAACAGCTTTATCTACTTTATCTCCTAAATAACTTTCAGCAGTGTTTTTAAGGTTTTGTAATACCATAGCTGAAATTTCTTGAGGTGTATAAGATTTACCTTCAATATCTACTTTATAGTCAGTACCCATATGACGTTTAATTGATTGAACAGTATTTGGATTAGTGATAGCTTGACGTTTTGCTACTTCACCAACTTGTGTTTCACCATTTTTAAATGCTACAACTGATGGTGTTGTTCTAGCACCTTCTGGGTTTTGAATTACTTTTGGTTCATCGCCTTCTAATACAGCTACACATGAATTTGTTGTACCTAAGTCAATACCGATTACTTTACTCATAATAAAATTCCTCCAATTTTAAAAATTTTAATAAATGGTATTTTCGTCAATTTATTGATTTACTTTTACCATTGATGGTCTTAATACTCTATCTTTTAACTTATAACCTTTTTGTAATTCTTGAGTAATATCACCAGATTTGAAATCTGGATTATCATCTTGAACTACTGCTTGGTGGAAGTTAGGATCAAAAGCTTGACCTTCTGTTTCAATTTCTTCTAAACCATTATCTTTAAGTGCTCTTAGTAAACTTTCGTGTACCATTTGAACACCTTTTTGAAG
Source organism: Staphylococcus sp. GDY8P85P (assembly GCF_017892405.1). Lineage (NCBI taxonomy): Bacteria > Bacillati > Bacillota > Bacilli > Caryophanales > Staphylococcaceae > Staphylococcus > Staphylococcus sp. GDY8P85P. The sequence goes on from NZ_JAESLA010000015.1 coordinate 30,017, forward strand.
TGATTTAAATGATTCATCATCACCTTCAATTTGTAGTGCGCGTTCAATATTATCAATCGTTGGTAAAATATCCGTTAAAACACGTTGAGATTGATAAGTTTTATTTGTTTCATTTTCTTTCTGAATTCGTCTTTTATAATTTTCGAATTCAGCGTATAATCTTAAATATTTTTCTTCACTTTCATTAGCTTTTAATTGTAATTGCTGAATTTCTTCATCTTTAGGATCAACTGCAGTTTCTTCAGAACTATCTTCGTTCGAACTGTCGTTAGATGAATTATCACTATCAGAAGTAGTATCTTCAACATTTTCAACTGTTGATGTTTCTTCGTTCTTTACTTCTTGTTCTTCAGTATATTCAGAATTACTTTTTACTGATTCATCTTTTTCTGTCATTTTTTACCCTCCAATATAATTACAATTAAAATCACCATATTTGGTTAAGTAATTGAATCACATTCTGATAACGCATTGCTGTAGGTCCAATAACCGCAATTTGACCTTTCAATGAATTGTCGAAGTGATATTGACTCGTTACAATCGATATATCACTAAGGCTTTCATCAATCTCTTTTCCAATCTTAACGTTAATATCATTAGTTGAAATTGTCTGTAGTAATTCAGTGATTCTTTCAGATTCTAGATATTGCAAAATTGGTTGAATTGACGAAACATTAGATTCATTTAACGCATCAATTAGTTTAACCTTTCCACCTAAGAAAATGCTATTACTTTGTTTGCTAATATGAGAATTTATCATCTTAACAATGTCATTAATAAATTGATTTTCTTCATTTGAGTTGGCGAAAGAACGAATTTTATCTGATAGTTTAGCGCTTATTTCTATATTATTATTACTAATAAAATTAGAAATGGCGATTAATCTATCGGATGATAACTCAAGTGAAGAATTCAAGTGAAAATGCTCAACATGACCAGAATTATAAATAATTACTAAAATCATGATTGAATCATTTGCCTTAATTAAATGAACATTATTAATCATTTCTTCACTATGTTTTGGACGAACAACTAATGTTGCATAATGAGATTTCATTGATAACTCATTTGCAAAGTAACTTAATGCTGAAGAAATATCATAGTGATTCTCAATCAATAGTTGATTTAAACGTTGTATTTTATTTTTGTTTTGACGAGAGGTTTGTTTTAACAATTGATCGACATAAAGTCTAAACCCTTCTTCGGAAGGTGAACGCCCTGAAGAAGAATGCGTCTTCTCTAAAAAGTTCAAATCTTCAAGTTGCTTCATCTCATTCCTTATTGTTGCAGGACTGACATCTAAATGATGTCTATCAATTAAAGCTTTAGAACCTATAGGTTGTCCTAAATCAACATAATCTTCAACAATTGCATTTAAAATGCTTAATTGTCTTTGTGTAATCATGTTTTCACCTCATTAGCACTCTTTTGTCCTAAGTGCTAATTATAATTTATCAAATTGGTCAAAGTAAGTCAACGTTAAAGCCTTACTTTTTTAATTTTTTATTAGTTTAGTAAGAAAGCCTCAAATACTTCGTTTCCTATAACCTTTCCTCTTGGGGTAAGTGAGATATTTCCATTCGTTTCAATTAGAAGTTGTCTTGATTTTAAATCTTTAACCGTTTCTCCAAATATTGCATCAAGTGATTGACCAAATTTCAACTCGAAACGTTCGCGATTTACACCTTGATTCATTCTCAGACCTAAAAACATTTCTTCTTCCATCTTTTCATTCAAGGTTGGTCGATTAGAAGTTAGTATAGGCCGTTTGCCATCATTAATTGCATTTATATAATGTTGAACCGGATTTAAATTTGTATAGCGTTCGCCTTCAACGTATCCACTTGCACCTGCTCCAAAACCGTAATATTCTTCGTTTAACCAATACACTTTATTATGTTCAGATTCATGATTCGTTTTAGCAAAGTTAGAAATTTCATATTGCTTAAAGTCAGTTTGACTTAATGCTTTCATTAGATATTGGTACATTTCAGCACCTAAATCTTCATTTGGTAATTTTAGTTTCCCTTTTCGATACATATTATAAAACTGTGTCTTAGGTTCAAGTATTAAACCGTAACTTGAAATATGGTCAATATCCATATTGATTGCTTGATTTAAACTGTCTGCAAAATCCTCTATCGTTTGTTCAGGTAAATGATACATTAAATCAAGGCTTATAGAGTTGATACCAGCTTTCCTAGCATTATTTACTGCATTGTAGATATCTTGAGCATGATGTGTTCGGCCTAATATTTTTAATAGCTCTGGTTTAAATGTTTGAACACCCATTGAAATACGATTAACACCATATTGTTTAAGTAACTTTACTTTATTAAAAGTTAGTTCATCTGGATTTGCTTCAAAACTGAACTCTCCATTGATTGAAAAAGTTGAAGTAATAGCTTGTAATAATCTTTCAAGTTGCATGTCATTCAGTGCTGTTGGCGTACCTCCTCCAACGTACATTGTCTCAAGTTGTTTTGTTTTACTAAACGACATTTCTTTTATTAATGCGGATAAATATTCATCTACTGGCTGTTTATCAATATAATATTTATTAAAATCACAATAAGTACAAATTCTGACACAAAAAGGTATGTGTATATACGCACTTTTAACTTCCAATGTTACACCCCTTCTATAACTTAAAAAAAGAGATTGAGACTTAGTAATATAAGTTAGTAGTTTCTTTATCAATAATATTCATTATTGTTATGGTATCTACCAATTTATATTCGTCTCGACCTCTTTTATGTTCTATTCATCATCCATTTTTAGTACAGCTAGGAATGCATCTTGTGGAATTTCAACACTACCAACTGCTTTCATTTTCGCTTTACCTGCTTTTTGTTTTTCAAGTAATTTACGCTTACGACTAATATCCCCACCATAACATTTAGATAAAACATTTTTACCCATTGATTTAATATTAGTTCTTGCAACGATTTTTTGTCCAATTGCAGCTTGGACTGGAACTTCAAATTGTTGACGCGGAATAAGCGTTTTTAATTTTTCAACTAATGCTTTGCCTCGTTCATAAGCAAAATCTTTATGAACGATAAAGCTTAATGCATCTACTTTATCACCATTTAATAAAATATCCATCTTCACTAAATTACTTTCTTTATTTTCAATAAACTCATAATCAAACGAAGCGTATCCTTTAGTATTAGATTTAAGTTGATCAAAGAAATCAAAAACAACTTCAGAAAGTGGTATTTCATAAACGATATTCACTCGAATATCATCTAAATAATCCATATTAATAAATTGACCACGTTTACGTTGACACAATTCCATTACTGCTCCTACATAGTCATTTGGAACCATCATGGTTGCTTTCACATAAGGTTCATAAATCGCATCAATTTTGTCTCTTTCTGGCATTTGTGCGGGATTATCTACTGTGACTTCTGAACCATCTTTCATTACACATTGATAAATAACTGATGGCGCAGTAGCAATTAATTCAATGCCAAATTCTCTTTCAATACGCTCTTGAATGATTTCCATGTGAAGCATGCCTAAAAATCCAGTTCTAAAACCAAAACCAAGTGCTTGAGAAGATTCTGGTTCAAACTCTAATGACGCATCATTTAATTGTAACTTTTCAAGAGCTTCTCTTAAATCATTATAGTCTTTATTTTCAATTGGGAACAAACCGCAATAAACCATTGGGTTCATTTTTTTATATCCTTTTAGCGGTGCTTCAGCTGGTCTGTTTGCATGTGTTATCGTATCACCTACACGTGAATCATCGACATTTTTAATACTTGCAATAATATAACCAACATCACCTACAGTTAGTTCTTCAATAGGTAATTGTTTAGGTGTATTAATACCTACCTCACTAACTTCAAATTCTTTACCTGTTGCCATCATTTTAATTCTATCTCCAGCTTTAACAACGCCCTCCATCACGCGAATTGATGAAATAACGCCTCTATAAGGATCATATTCTGAATCGAAAATTAAAGCTTTTAACGGGGCACTAGGATCACCTTCAGGTGGTGGCACTACTTCTACAATTTTCTCTAAAATATCTTCGATACCGATATTTGATTTAGCACTAGCAAGTACGACATCATCTTGATCTAAACCAATCACATCTTCTAATTCTTGTTTAACCCTTTCAGGTTCAGCAGCAGGGAGATCGATTTTGTTAACGACTGGTAATAATTCTAAATCGTTATCAAGTGCTAGATACACATTTGCCAATGTTTGTGCTTCAATACCTTGTGCTGCATCTACTACTAAAATTGCACCTTCACATGCAGCTAAGGATCTAGAGACCTCATATGAAAAGTCTACGTGTCCAGGTGTATCAATTAAATGGAAAGTATAAGTTTGTCCATCACTAGCTTCATATTTTAATCGTACGGCATTTAATTTGATTGTAATACCACGTTCTCTTTCAAGATCCATTGAATCTAATAATTGATCTTGCATTTCTCTTGTTTCTACAGATTTAGTATTTTCTAATATTCTATCTGCTAATGTTGATTTACCATGATCAATATGAGCAATAATAGAAAAATTTCGTATATTTTCTCTTCTGTTATAGCGTTCTTGCATATCCATAGCCTATCATTCTCGCTTTCATAAAATTAGCCCGTATATGTATACATCTTTGATATGATATCGTTTTTAATGATTAATTGCAAACGTATCCTTACTATTAAATGTTAAAACGTGATTATAAAATCACTTGCGTTATTCGTATATAATTATAGAATATATCCTAATTATAAAGTGTTAAAGTGCGCATTCCAACAGTAATTATGATTTAATTGAGATTTTAATTATGCTATATTTAATTAATGATTGCACAAATATGTTAGTTTTGATAAAATATTTCTTGTTGTAATCAAAATAAAATTTGATATGCTTAAGATCACTTTTAGGAGGTGACAGTAATGCCAAATATTAAATCTGCTATTAAACGTGTTAAAACAACTGAAAACGCAGAAGCTCGTAATATTTCACAAAAAAACGCTATGCGTACTGCTGTGAAAAATGCTAAAACAGCAATCAACAATAACGCTGATAACAAAGCTGAATTAGTTAACTTCGCAATCAAATCAGTTGATAAAGCTTCACAAAGTAACTTAATTCACTCAAACAAAGCTGATCGCATTAAATCACAATTAATGTCATCAAGTAAATAATGTGTAAAAAGCGCGGAACTATGTTCCGTGCTTTTTTGTATTTAAATATATAACTAGGGTTGATTACAAGCTTATAGTGATAGAATAAATAACTCAAGTATTAGTTGTTTGTCCATATATGACGACTTTAGTTTGTAATCTGTTTCTGCGCAGTTATCTATTATATTTAATAATTCTTTTAACTCATAATAACGGACTTGGTTTAATGCTAACTTAACTCTATATGGATGCACATTAATTGTTTTAGCAATCTGTTGCCCACTATACCCTTTTTGAGCTAATATTTTACATTGGTAATACAATCTATAATTACTTGTAATAAGTGCAAGTAATTTAATGGGTTCCTCTTTCATAACGATTAAATCTTTTACAAGTTGTATAGCTTTGTCTTTTTCATTTTTTTGAATATATTCTGTTAATAGAAAAACATTTTGTTCTAAGCTTCTGTTAATAATTAAACCTACATCATTTTTATTAATAGTAGATCTATCACCTAAGAATAAAATGAGTTTATCTAGCTCTTGAGAAACGATATTGAAATTCACACCAGTTAATTCAATAAATAGGTTTAGCGCATCTTGCTTTATATCTTTGAAATTCTCATGTAGTTGATTTTGAATCCAGGATTTAATTTCTTGTTCTGACATTTGTTCTACTTTGGTTAGCTTACTGGTCTTTTTTAATGATTTAGTTAATTTCTTTCTTTCATCTAATTTATTACTATAGATTTCAAAAATGACTAAATTATCACCATCATACTTCTCTAAAAATTCTATAACTTGCTCATTGTTCGGCTGTAAATCTTTATTAACTTTTTCGCCAGTAAATATAAATGAATTTTTAACAACAATTGCTTTCTTTTCAGATATAAATGGCATTGTTAAGGCTTCTTCAATAATTGTCGAAATATTTGTTTCATAAAGGTTAAATTTTATAAAATTAAAGTCATCTCTGTCCTCATTTAAGAATGCATTTGTCAGTTCATTACTTTTCTTTTCTACTAATTCAGGCACTTCACCATATATAGCCATAATATTGTTTGTCATAATTGTGAACTCCCTTTTAAAATATCAAACATTGATAATTATATCATGCTTGGGTAAAGCGTCACCAGTTCAATCAATTTGATTAGATGTAATATTCATATTGTGATCCAAATCTATTGTTATTTCTCCAACGTCTTGAGTGTTCAAAATTTTACTGTTTACCGACGTTAACGTCTGCAATGTTTCTTTATTTGGCAAATGATATTTATTGTTTTTACCACTTGAAATAATACTAATAGTTGGTTTAATAGACTTTATAAATACTTCCGAACTACTTGTTTTACTTCCGTGATGTCCTACTTTCAATATATCAACGGTGGGAAGTTGGTATAATTTCATCAATTTAGTTTCATTATTTTTCGTCGCGTCACCCAATAAAATCATTTTGTAGTTTTGATATTCAATAAGTAAGATAATGCTATGCTCATTTTTATCATCACTTGAAGGAATATCTCCATGAAGGAATGAAATTTTACCGTTATTGAATTGGATAGAATCTATTTCTTTAGCATCTACTAATTGGATATTGTTATTTTTACACAAACGTATGAGTCTTGTTAGTTCTACTTCTGAATAGCTATATACATGAATATATAACTTTTTGATTCTTATGTGTTGAATGATGTAAGGTAGCTCGCCAATATGGTCTGCATGTGGATGCGTAATAATTAAATGATCTATTGAGGTAATCCTTTTACGTTTTAATGTAGGTAAAATATGATATTTGGCTATATTATGATTATCTATCGTACCGTCTCTAATTTCCTTGCCACCAGTATCAACCATAACAGTTTCTTTCATGCTTGTTTGAAATATTAAACTATCCCCTTGCCCAACATTAAAAAAAGTAATTGTACTCGTGTTAGGTTGGATATTAAAAACGCATAAAGATATAAACAAGACACATAGTAATACGAGTGATTTTATTTTTTTATGGCATAAAAAGATGAATATTAGTATTATCAATACTACAAAAAGCACATATTCAAAAGATGATTTTGGTGCAATAAAAACTTGATAAAATTTAAATTTCAAAAAATAATTCTAAGAGATTATCGTGTAAGATATATATTTTATTGAATATTGCACTAAATAAAGGTATATCATTAACAAAATGATAAGTAAAAAATAATAATATTGCTAATGGGAAAATAATAAAGCTATATAAAGGAACAAATAGTATATTAGAAAATAAGCCTATCCATTGTAATTGATTAAAATGAAAAATTGAAATGATTGAAGAAGAAAGCTGAGCTATTAAAGTAAGGATAATAATATTATTAAAAAAAGATAACTGTCTTATAAGTGGAAAGGAAACTAGAATAAAAAATGAAATAATAAATGAAAATTGAAAGCCTATATCATACAAATAGTCAGGTGTTATTAAAATCATAATGATAAAGATTAGACCTAAAATATCAATGGTCGACATTTTAGACTTATTAGAAAAGAGAATGACGGTTATTGTAGCTAAAATTGCTCTCAATGCACTTGGTGCAAAATCGGTATAATATGCGAATATAATTAGAAATATGATAATTAAACCGTTAATAATCACTTTGGGTATATTAAGTCTAACTAGAGGTTGATATATAAGATAAGAAATAGTAGCAATATGCGACCCACTCACTGCTAATAAATGATAAATGCCTATGTCTTTGACCTTATCAATAAATTCAGTACTAATGCCATGAATATCACCACTAATTAAAGCAGTAATATATTCAGGATGCGATAGGCTTGAGTGAGTCAATTTTTGAGTAATATACGACGAATGCTTTTCAAATACATTTGAATTTTTGTGATTTGGCACGTATTCGTGACTACTTTGTTAACAGAAACATAAGGGGTGTGATTTAAAACATTAACAATTTTACCTTTAATAACACATGATTTATTTTCAATGTCTTTTTCACTTAATTGATTGGTATTTAAGTGAAAGACGTACAATTGATCTTTGACAGTAAATTTACCTTTTAATTGCTTTCCTTGACGTTCGATATTAGATCCAAATTCGACCTTGGTAAATATGTTAGGGTTTATCTTGAAGAAATCATCTTTACTTACACTGTTTTCATTGTGAAAATGTTCAAAACTCACACCACAAAATACACAAATAATCATTAATAATATATGATGCATTTTAATTCTTCTTTGTATTGAAATGATAACTAATAAAAAAATAATCAAACACGACATTAATTTTAAATGTATCCATAGAATACCTATGAGAAAGGACAATGCAAAATAAATCATATATTAGTCAGTTAAATATTGAGCCACATTTCGAGCAGAAAAAGGTATTTTTTTGTATTCAATACCAGCTTGGTTTAATAATTGCAGCGCATATTCGTGATTGTGATAATCTTCAGCATAATATATTTGTTTAATGCCTGCTTGTATAATAGATTTTGTGCAATTAAGACACGGAAAGTGAGTGACATAGATAGTAGCACCCTCTGTTGATACACCCTGCTTAGCACATTGTAATAAAGCGTTCATTTCGGCATGTATGGTTCTGATACAATGGCCATCTTCAATTAAACATCCTTCATCAATACAATGCACCTCACCTGCAACAGATCCATTATATCCCCCTGCTATAATTCTATTGTCTTTTACTATCGTTGCCCCTACTGACAATCTTTGGCAAGTTGATCTTAGAGCTAGTAAATGGCTTTGCGCCATGAAATATTCGTCCCATTTTAATCTTTCCATTAAATTCACTCCGATTCAAATTTATTATCATTATTATAGAATATCTTTATATTTAAGCCAATCAACAAAGTTAGATTGTAATATAATCCTTAATCTTTTCGAAAGTTTTGTCACCGATGCCTTTGATATTTTTTAAATCTTCTATTGAATGAAACTGGTTATTCTTTGCCCTGTAATCTAAAATTTCTTTGACTTTTGTCGGTCCTACTCCTGGGATCTTTAGCAAATCAGTTTCACTCGCAGTATTCAAATTTATCTTGTCAGTAGTTAATGAATTTAAAGGTTTTGTATTACTACGCTTATTATTATCATCACTATGTGCTATAGTATTTTTCATTTCACTGGTAGATGGTATGTAAATCAATTTTTGATCTGTTAATTTTTCAGATAAATTGACTTGTGTCAAATCAGCATCTTTTTGTAATTTAGCTTTTTCCAATACATCTTTAATTCTATCTGATCCTTTCATTTTATATACATCAGGGTGCTCAACAGCGCCTTTAATATCTACAATTACCGTTTTATTTTCATCAATACCAGTATTCAACTCATCTTTCTTAGTTGCATCATTAATTTGTCTAGATGATTGACGTGTATTATTTTTTTCTTTTGAATTGTTTTGCGATGAAACGATTGGCATGTCATTGCTTGTTTCCTTAACAGGTTTAAGAAACATTAGTATACATGCGATAGCTATTATAATGGTCAAAGTGATCATCAGTTGAAATTTCCATTGCTTGATAAATGCCAATAATTCTATTTTATCTTTAAACAAAAAACTCATCTCCTTATATATATAAACGTTTAAGGAGATGAGTTTACTTTATTTATTTATAAGCTACGATAAATAAACGATCGCCGTTTTCATCGTGATTATTGCGATTAAAGTCGATAAATGTTTCGAATGCTTTAAATCCAATTGTCTTTAATAAACTAATGTAAGTATCTTTTTCAAAGGTTCTTTGATAGTGCGATTCATCAAATCGCTGATAAGTATCATCAGTATTTTTTACAAAGAAACTCATGTCGTGATACACACTATAAGGTTCATCACCGACAATAGCTTCCCATGCTAAAAAGATTGACTCATTTTCATCAATGTAACATTGATTATGAAACAACGTATTCATCTTTTGAATAGTATGGACATCAAATATAAAAACACCAGTTTCTGATAGATGATTAAAAACATTGATAAATGTTTCATTTACATCTTCGATATCAGGTAAATAATTCAGTGAATCACAAAATATTGTTATTACATCAAATTTAGTATTGAATGAAAAATCGGTCATATCGCCTTCTAACCATGTTACTTGATTAGATTTATTAGCAGCAATGGAGAGCATCTCTGAGCTTAAATCCATTCCTGTAACCGAACCAATAGTACTTAGTTGAGCAGTTAAACTGCCAGTTCCACAACCGATATCAAGGATTTTCGGCTTATGACTGAGATCTTGCGTATAATGGTTCACGATTTCAAACCACTTGTCATAAGGTTGATCTTGCGTAAGTTGATCATAAACTAAGCTCATCTCACCATATTGAGCCATCTAATACGCAACCTGCCCATATGATTCTATTGGCGCATCTTGATATAGCTTCTCAATATTATAATAATTACGTTCATCTTTATGGAAGATGTGCACCACAACATCTGCTAAATCAATTAAAACCCATCTAGCACTTTGATACCCTTCCATACGTTTTACATCAATAGCTTGTTCATGTGCTGCCTCTTTAACTGCTCTAGCAATTGATTGAACTTGACGCTCATTATTACCGTGACAAACAACGAAATAATCTGTCATGTCACTGATACCTTTCATATTAAGAGAAACAATATCTTCTGCTTTTTTATTTTCTGTCGCATCGACAGCAATATTTAATAATTCTTCTGAATTCATTTAATCATCCTTTATCCTTTGATCACTATAATTATAATAGTTTAAACATGAAATCGTTGTGCCATAAACAGTTATATCCTTACTAATTAGGAACAGTACTGTTCGCTTAGAAATTTCATAAATTGTTTTATCTAAGCTACCTTGATTGTATGCCATATCTCTAATTTCTTCAACTCCTGGGGTTTTTCTTCCAGGCTCGATATAATCAGCAATAAACACAAGTTTTTCAGTTTTAGTCATTTCTTTTCGACCTGTAGTGTGATTCTTGATTGCAAGAAGCACTTCCTCGTCTTCAATACCAAATTCTGATTGCATGAGAGCAGCACAGACTGGTCCGTGTAAGATTTCTCCACCATAACTTAATAGTTCACTATCTAAATCGTGTTGTCTTACAATTTGGTACATTGTGCTTAGGTCATCATACTTGCAATAATCATGCAATACACCCGCTAAGTTAGCTTTATCTTTATCACCATCATAAATTTCTGCAAGTTTTACTGCGGTTTCAGCTACTCTCAATGAGTGCTTAAAACGTTTCTCCGGTAGTTTATCTTTAACGAGTTCAATCGCTTTATCAATTTTCATAAAATCCTTCCTCTCTTATATAGTCGTGAATACTACGAGGAACCAAGATATTTATTGGTTGTTTATTTTTTATACGATTTCGAATCAATGATGAACTAATATCCATTCGCGGTATATTAACCGATATCATTGATTCGTCGACCTCTTGATAATTAACATCTCTGTTTACAATTACAAACGTAATAAGTTGTTTTAACTTTTCAATTTTATACCATTTATCTAATTGTTTATACTGATCTGTTCCGATAATGAAATAGATATTCGCATCTTTTTCATTATTAACGATATCTTTTAGCGTTTCATAAGTGTAACTTTGACCTTTTCTCTCAAGTTCAATTTCACATATTTCACCAAAACCTAATTCTTCAATAGCAAGTTGTATCATTTTGATTCGATATTTAGCATCTAAATAGTCATCATGCGTTTTCAATGGTGCCATATAACTTGGTAAAAAATAAAATTTGTCAGGTTTAAGTTGATGATAGACTTCATTTGCAACTAACAAGTGTGCAGTGTGGATTGGGTTGAATTGACCACCATAAAGCACTATTGATTTTTTATTCATCATTTACGGTAATGTGATTTCTTTATTATCAACTGATTCTCTATAAATGACAATCATCGAACCAATCACTTGAACAACTTCACTATTAGTTGCATCACTTAATGTTGACGCTAATTCATTTTTATCATCAAAGTTATTTTGTAACACATGTATTTTAATTAACTCGCGATTTTCAAGTGTATCATCAATTTGAGCAATCATATTGTCATTAATGCCTGCTTTACCAATTTGAAAAATAGGGTCTATATTGTGTGCTAAACTTCTTAAATATCTTTTTTGTTTTCCTGTTAACATATTAAACTCCTTTTAATTTGTTTAGTACTGCGTATTTCATTTCTAGTATATTAGGCTGTTTGCCGGTCCAAATTTTAAAACTTTCAGCGCCTTGGTTTATGAACATATCCAGGCCATTATAAACCGTATTGCCTTTAAGTTCTGCTTCTTTTAAAAATTTAGTCTTATATGGAATATAAATAATATCACTAACGAGTGTACTTGATGATAAATTATCTAAGCTAATAACCATATCATCGTTATTATTTAATCCAGCAGATGTCGTATTGATTATAATATCAAATTCATCTAAATATTGTTCTGCTTGTTCTAATGAAATTGCATTAATATCCATATCCCACGTCTCAAATCTACGCATTGTTCTGTTAGCGATTGTTAATTTTGGTTGTACAATTTTACTGAGTTCATTTGCAATTCCCTTACTAGCACCACCAGCACCAAGGATTAAAACAAAAGCATTTTCTAAATCAGGATAAACTTGTTTCAAGCCCATCACATAACCAATACCATCTGTATTATAACCTATCCATTTATTGTTAATAATTTTCACAGTATTAACGGCTCCAACAGCTTTTGCTTGGTCATCAATTTCATCCAGATAAGGAATAATTCTTTCCTTATGCGGAATCGTAACATTGAATCCATTAATATGGTTATCTTCAATAATTTGTCTAATATCATGGAAGTCTTGTGTGGGAATATGCAACGCTTCGTATGTGTCTTCCATATTTAATGATTTAAAATTAACTTGATGCATGACTGGAGATAATGAATGCGATACGGGATCACCTATTACTGCATACTTCATAAATAACCCACCTTACATTATTGAATTTCTTAGGATTACATCAACATTTTTAGGGACGCGTACAATAACTTTTGCACCAGCTTCAATTGTTATAAATCCTAGACCTGATATCATTATGTCTTTCTTTTCCTTACCAGTTTCAAGACGTACAGCCTTTGTATCACTCATATCGAAGTGGTCAGGATTATTTGGTGGTGTCAAAACATTACCAATTTGATTTCGCCATAAATCATTTGCCTTTTCCGTTTTAGTTCGATGTATATTCAAATCATTTGAAAAATAACAAACGAGTGGTCTTTTTCCACCTGATACATAATCAATTCTAGACAGTCCACCAAAGAATAACGTTTGTCCTTCATTAAGTTGAAAAACTCTTTGTTTTATTTCATTTTTAGGCACGATTATTTTCAATTCTTTCTCAGATACATAGTGTGTCATTTGATGAGACTGAATAATACCCGGCGTATCGTACATGAATGTTTTTTCATCTAAAGGTATATCAATTAAATCTAATGTAGTTCCTGGAAATCTAGAAGTGGTTACAACATCTTTTTCGCCCACACTTTGTTCAATCAATTTATTTATAAGTGTTGATTTACCTACATTCGTAGTACCGACAATATACACATCTTGATTATGTCTATGCTTATCAATCGATGCTAATAAATCTTCGATTCCCCAACCTTTTTGTGCAGAAATAAGTATAACGTCGTCAGCTTCTAAGCCATATTTTCTAGCAGTTTTTTTGAGCCACTCTTTTACACGACGTTTATTAATTTGCTTAGGTAAAAGATCTAATTTATTAGCAGCTAATATTATTTTTTTATTGCCTACAATTCGTTTCAAGACATTGATAAATGAACCTTCAAAATCGAAAATGTCAACAACATTCACAATTATTCCTTGTCGGTCAGATAATTCATTTAGTAAATTTAAAAAATCTTCACTATCCATTCCGACATCTTGAATTTCGTTATAATTTTTCAATCTGAAACAACGTTGACAAATAACGTCCTCTCTAAAAAGGTTATGTTCTGGAACATATCCAGGTGCACTTTTATCATCTGATTGAAGTGGTGCACCGCATCCAATACATTTTAATGTGTCATCCAATCAATTTTCCTCCCATGTGATATAGCCTTTATTTTTAAAGTAATTTAATAATCGACGCTCAATAATACGGTTGAATTTAGTAATAAATCCATCTGTACGTTTCACAGGCACAACCATAATTGTATATAAGCCATTACGATTACCACCAAAAACATCCGTTAACATTTGGTCTCCAATTACAATGGTTTCCTCAGGTTTGATATTCATTTGTTTGATAGCTTTTTTAAATGCTTTGCCCATAGGTTTTCTTGCTCTAAAAATGAAATCTACATTTAAGTCCTTAGAAAAGCTTGAAACTCTATCTTCATTATTATTAGATACAATAGTGATTGTAATACCTAATTCATTTGCTTTTTTAAACCATTGTTGTATTTCTATAGTTGGCGATTTTACATCCCACCCAACTAATGTATTATCTAAATCTGTAATAATACCTTTAAAACCAGCCTTAGCTAATTTTTCAATATCGATTTGAAATACAGACTTAACATAATCATTTGGCATAAAATATTTCTTTATTAATCCCATTTATTTATCACCTTTATTAATATTTATAAAACTTTAATTAATGCTTCAACTATTGAACTTGATGATTTAGCAGCTTTACCGAGGAATTCCTCGAAAGATATATCTGCTTTACCATTCGCTAAATCGGATACTGCACGTGTCACGATAAATGGAACATGAAATTGATAGCATGTCTGTGCAATTGCAGTTGCCTCCATTTCAACAGCCATAGCATTAGGAAATTGTCGTTTTATCGTTAAACGTTGCTCAACGCTTCCAATAAAACTATCACCACTCACAATTTGGCCTATTTTAGCAGTATAATTTTGTTGTTTAATAACTTGTTCAGCTAAGTTTAATAGTTCTTGATTTGACTCAAATTTAGAAGGCATTTGAGGTACTTGTCCAAATTCGTAACCAAATGCAGTTGCATCAACATCATGATATTGTACATCATTACTAATCAACATATCTCCTACAGATAAGCTTTCATCTAGCGCACCGGCAGATCCAGTATTGATAATGAGTCTAGGATTGAATTTCTCAATTAATAATGTTGTTGAAATAGCGGCATTCACTTTACCAATACCACTTTGCGTTAAAACAACTTCTGTTGTATTTAATTTCCCTCTATAAAATTTAACATGTGCAACAGAAATTTCATCCATCTCTGTTAATTTATCTTTTAAAATAGCTACTTCTTCTTCCATAGCTCCTATAATTCCTATCATATTTACACCTCAGTCTTTATCTTAGCAATTGCTATTTTATCATATAATTTCATTCATCACGACAATGTTTCATCACTCCGTATTTAAAATAATAAATTCCTTACACATTCATCTCTTTTTATAAATTTCACTAGTGAAAAAGAGAATAAATGCTACAAAAAAAGAGTGAGATGGAATTCAATTTGAATTCAAAATCTCACCCTTCCTATGTGTAATTTAAATTGAGAAAAGCATACTACCACTAACTTCTCAGCTCAATTTTTCATAGTGAATTTAATCTGATATTTTTATAAAAGTATTAATCTATAACCCAGAATTTTAAGCAAATCTAATGCTATATGTCTTATACCGTATAAAAGCCATTTATCCTTTCCAAAGTGCAGCTAAATCTTGTAATGAGAAGATACCTGTTACAATAGTTACAATAACTGCTACAATACCAAAGATTAGCATCCACGTTGGATGTTTATAATCTCCAACAATATCTTTTTTACGACTTGCAATAAGTATCGCTCCAAGTGTGATAGGTAAAATCCAACCATTAATTGCACCAGCAATAATAAGTAAACTAATAGGTTTACCAATAAATAGGAAAATTAATGTCGAAATTACGATAAAGACGATTACAATTAGATTATTTTTAGTTAATAAAGATTTATGTAATGTTCTTAAGAATGTAGCACTTGTGTAAGCTGAGCCAATAACAGAAGACATGGCAGCTGCAAAGATAACGACACCGAAAATATTCTTACCAATCGGTCCAATTGCATGTTCAAAAACTGAAGCAGGTGGATTATCGGCACTTAAAGTTACACCAGTTACAACTACACCTAATACTGCTAAGAATAATAAAGTTCTCATAATACCTGTTGTTAATATACCTGCAATTGCAGAGCGGTTTACAAATGGTAAGAACGCTTTACCCTTCATACCAGAATCTAAAAGTCTATGTGCACCTGCGAAAGTAATATAACCCCCTACAGTACCTCCGACTAATGTAATAATAGGTAAAATTAATTTAACCGGCTGTTCTGGCGCGAATGTGTGTACTAATGCATCACCATATGGCGGGTTTGAAACTACCATAACATATGCAACTACGAGTATCATTACAACCCCTAAAATCATCGAAACAACGTCCATGATCTTTTGACCACTTCTACTAACAAAAATTAAAATAGAGAAAATAGCTGTAATTGCAGCACCCCATTTGATATCTAATCCAAACATAGCGTTTAAGCCTAAGCCTGCACCAGCAATATTACCTATATTAAATGCAAGACCCCCAAATGCAATCAATATTGAAATTAATGTACCTAAACCAGGCATCACTTTATTTGACACTTCTTGTCCACGTAAACCAGTAACTACAAGGACACGCCAAATATTAATTTGTGCGCCTATATCAATAATAATTGAAATTAATATTGCAAATGCAAAACTAGCATAAAACTCAGCTGTGAATACAGCTGTTTGAGTAAGGAATGCTGGGCCAATAGCAGAAGTTGCCATTAGGAACACAGATCCATATAATAATCGTCTGTGGTTCTTCGTGAATTTAAATTCCTTCTCATTCGGATTTATTTCTTGATTTGGATTTTGATTAAAGTTTTCTCCCATAATTGGTCCCCCTTATAAGGATTGAATATCAATGCCTTCTTTCGTTAATTTTTCTCTAATTTGTGATACAAATTCTAAAGCATGAGCACCATCACCATGCACACAAATCGTATCCGCTTTTAGATTGATTTCTTTTCCATTTTTGCTAACCACTTTGTTTTCAATAACCATTTTTAAAACTTGATCTAACGCTTCTTCAGTGTTAGTGATGATTGCATCTGCCTCTTTACGACTAACGAGTTGACCATTATCTTCATATCGTCTATCAGCAAACACTTCAGATGCAGTGCGTAAACCTAATGCTTCGGCCTCAGTAATTAGTAATGTATTTGACAATCCTACTAAGACAAGTGAAGCATCAAAATCATAAACTGCTTGTGCAATAGCACGCGCAATATTTTGATCTTTAGCCCCCATGTTATACAGTGCGCCGTGTGGTTTTACATGATTAATACGCGTTTGATGTACTTTACAGAAACCATCTAAAGCGCCTAGTTGATAGATAACTAAATTATAAATTTCTTTAGGTGAAATATCCATATTTCGGCGACCAAATCCTTTTAAATCTGGTAATCCTGGATGCGCACCTATTCCTACACCGTTGTCTTTAGCGAGTTTAATAGTGTCATACATCACATTTTCATCACCTGCATGGAAGCCACAAGCAATATTAGCTGAAGTGATTAATGGAATGATTTGATTGTCACCGCCAAATGAATAATTTCCAAATGCTTCGCCTAAGTCACAATTCAAGTCTATGCGCATTATAGCTCCACTCCTTCAATAATTTGATGTTTTTCAAGGAATTTAATATCTACTTCACTAGCATCATCATCTGCATATAATGGGTAATTTAAAACTGCGTATAAAAAGTCAGCAGTTGTTGTAAAGCCTTCAATTACCATTTCATCAAGTGCTACTTTCAATTTGTTAATCGCAGTTTGTCGATCCGTATCTTTAACTATAACCTTTGCGACAAGTGAGTCATAATATGGTGATACTTGGTATCCTGGATATAGTAAAGAATCAACACGAATATTGAACCCTTGAGGTAAATGTAATTTTTTTACTTTACCAGGCGTAGGTTGGAATTTCTTCTCTGGATTTTCAGCATTGATACGCGCTTCGATTACGTGACCATTGAATACGATGTCATCTTGACCGAATGGAAGTTTATCATGTTGCATTAAATACAGTTGTGCTTGTAATAAGTCTCTATCAGCACGCATTTCTGTGACAGTATGTTCTACTTGTATACGTGCATTCATTTCTATAAAGTAATGTGCATCTTTTGTAACTAAAAATTCTATTGTACCTGCACTTCGATAATTTGAAGCTTTGGCAACGGCAACTGCATCTGCACAAATTTGTTTTCGTCTTTCCTCTGTTAATGCTGCACAAGGAGACTCTTCAATTAACTTTTGATTTTTGCGTTGTACTGAGCAATCTCGTTCTCCTAAATGTACATAGTTACCTTTTCCATCACCAATGATTTGAACTTCAACGTGTTTTGCTACAGGTATAAAAGCTTCGACATAGACTCTGTCATCATTAAAGTACTTCTGCCCTTCGCTTTTTGCTTCTTTTAATGATTTTTCAAGTTGTTCAGGTTCCTTAACGATACGGATACCTTTACCGCCACCGCCACTAGCTGCTTTTAAAACGACAGGGTAACCAATTTCATCTGCAAGTTGTTTAATTTCTTCCACTGAATTGACAGCACCTGTTGATCCAGGAATGACGGGTACTCCCGCAGCGTCTACTGTTTGACGCGCAGTTATTTTATCACCCATCAGCTCCATTGTTTTTTTACTTGGACCAATGAAATGAATATCATTTTCTTCTACCTTTTCAGCAAAAGTTGTACTTTCTGATAAAAATCCGTACCCTGGATGGATCGCATTCGCACCTGTTATTTCAGCTGCGCCAATGATACGTTCAATATTTAAATAACTATCTAAAGGATTGGCTTCTCCAATACAAACTGCTTGATCAGCTAAGCTAACATGTAAACTTTGCTCATCTCCTTTAGCATATATCGCAACAGTCTCAATGCCCATTTCACGACAGGCTCTAATAATACGGACTGCAATTTCTCCTCTATTTGCTACTAAACAACGGTACATTTAGCTGTCCCCCTTTATTTAAGTTTAACTAGTACTTGATCATATTCGACATTTGTACCATGATCTGCTACTATTTCAACGACTTCTCCATCTACATCGCTTGTAATTTCATTCATAACTTTCATTGCTTCAACATAACCGATGATATCTCCAGATTTAACTTTATCTCCAACTTTAATTTGAGGATCAGTTAATTCTTTACTATCTTGTAAAAAGAATGTACCAACCATTGGTGAAGCTATTTCTTTAGAAGTATCTTCATTTGAACTAGATTCGGCTTGTTGTTGATTATCATTATTCACAGCACTTGTACTTGCTACACTTTGATTAGCAGATTCACTGACTACTTGAGCGCCCTCTGTGAAGTCTAATTCTAGTTCACTTTTATTATCTTTAAATTTAAAGCGTTTTACGCCATTTGATTTAACTAAATTAATAACTTCCTCAATTTTTTTAATATTCATCTTGTTATTACTCCTCTTCAATTAATTTTGCTAATTTTTGTGATGTTGGTCGCATTGAATGCATATTAAATATTGGTGCATTTGTCACAGAGTCCAATTTGTCACTGAACTTTTGATTAAACGACTGCAACATCTCATTTGCTTCATCTACAGAAGTCCATTTGAACTGTATCATATCTCCTGGCTTGAATTGTGCTAGTTTCTTAAGGCCCAATTGACTTACTGTAGCTATCTTTGTATAACCACCGACTGTTTGTTTGTCATTTAATAGAATGATTGGATTCCCATCGTTAGGTACTTGAATACTACCTAAGCCTACTGGTTCAGAAATGATATCCGCACCATTTTCAGGTGGAATTTGATTGCCTATAAGTCTATATCCCATACGATCAGATTGATCAGATATTTTATATTCAGATTCAACTAAATTTTTTCGTTTTTCTTCAGAAAAGGCATCAACTTGCGGACCTTCTATAATGTGAATAATATTGTCTTGTTCAACTGCATCATAATCAATTGATTTTCCAAGATTTACTTTATAATTGCTATTTTGCACGACTTGAATATGATCATCTTTTTTCAATGCTCTTCCGTAAAAACCACCCACGCCACTTCTAGTATGCGTTGAATAGCTATCTGCAACTTTTTCAATATCAAGTGAATGACCAAAGAAAATATAGCCACGTGCACCACGTATTACAGGTCCTAATTCAAGGATATCGCCTTTATTTGCCAAGACAACACTGTTATTTGTTATTTTGGCGTTGTTTAATTTTGCATTGAACTGGCCGCCTGTCAATACAAACGTGTTATTTTGAGTGAATTGTATTGTTGGTCCGATAATTGTAAATTCCAAACTTGGACCATCGTTAGCAATCAATTGTCGTCCTAAGTCATAACTAAATTGATCCATAGCACCAGAGCCTGAAAAACCTAAATGTTGAAATCCAAAACGTCCTTTGTCTTGTACCGTGGTGAACAGTCCTGGTTTTATAATTTTAATGCCCATTACACGTCACCCACTTTTCTTTATTAAATTGACCGTCGTTGATTTCTTTTTTAATTTGGTTATACGTTTGCTCGTCAATTGCATAAAATTTAATATAATCACCAGCTTCATACAATGTCATAGGGTCAGAATATTGATCAAACACTTTTAATGGTGTTCTACCAATAATTTGCCAACCACCTGGTGAATCTGATGGATATAATCCCGTTTGATTATTAGCGATTCCTACAGAACCGGCATTTATTTTAACTCGTGGTTCAGCTCTTCTAGGTGTATGAACACGCTCATCTAACCCACCTAAGAATGGGAAACCTGGCATAAAACCAAGCATATAAACAAGATATTCATTTTCTGTATGAATTTGGATCACTTCCTCTACAGATAAATGATTATGATTTGCTACCTCTTCTAAATCCGGGCCCATCTCAGTATTATATAGTACAGGAATATGTATAATATTCTTATTTGAAGTTGAATCAACTTTTGAAAGTTTAAGATTATCTAATTCTAATTTTTCAATTAATTGCTTGTAATCAATTAAATCATTATTAAAATTTATCATAATTGCTCGATAAGACGGGATTACATCCTTAATGTCTGGTATGTTTTTAGACAGAATATATTGAGTAGTTAGATTAACTTCTTGATAATTATCTTCGCTAATCTCTTCTTTGAAATATAGCAATAGCGATTGCTCATTTATAACTTTAACTTCCAACCTATTGCCTCCCTTGTATACTTTCATTTGATTATATTGTATTTCTAAAAGTATTGATTTAACAAAAGTATCAACTTTCAAATTTTACTATTATGTATAAAAAATTATAACATTTTCATATCTTAGTTGTTTAATAAGTATTTCAAATTGTGAATAATAAAAAAAGTAAGGCATGATGTAATCGCTTACTTTTATGTATACTTAACAATTCATTCAATTGTATTCACAATGTTATTTAAGCATATAAAACAAAATTTGTCATGAAAAAGTTCAGATTTTCAAATTAATTTGATAAAATATAAATAGATATTCGTTACTTTAAGGATACTTATAGCTTAAATGGTTAAAAATGTAACCAATAAAGCAAGCGCGGTCGGATAAACCATTTAGTTGTTAAAAATAAGTTGAACTTAACCAAAAATGATACAGCATTTGACATTAAAAACGAGAGTGGAACAGAATTTTTTAAATTCAATGTCCCACTCTCGCAAGAATGACTAAAACTGAGAAAAGCTTAATTTAAATACCCTCTCAGTTTAGTTATTTACTGCCTTTTTTGAAAAAAGCAGTTGTATATTATTATTGTCTCAGACTCAAATTAATCATTGTTATAAATAGAGATTATTTGATATCTACGATTTTAACGTTAATTTCTCCACCGTTTGGTAAAGGCACACGTACTTCATCTTTTAAACTTTTACCAATTAATGCTTTAGCCATAGGTGATTCGTTTGAGATTTTGCCGTTAAATGCATCTGCTTCAGCAGAACCAACGATTTGGTAACTTTCTTCTTCATCTCCAGGTAACTCAATAAAAGTTACAGTTTTACCAATTTGAACAACATTATTATCACCTGTATCTTCAATGATTAATGCATATCTAAGCATATGCTCGATACGTTGAATGTCTTGTTCAATGAATCCTTGTTCATCTTTAGCAGCATCGTACTCAGAGTTCTCAGAAAGGTCACCAAATGAACGTGCCACTTTAATTTTTTCTACAACTTCAGGACGTTTAACCGTTTTTAATTCTTCTAATTCTTTTTCTAATTGTTCATAACCCTCTTGAGTCATTGGATATTGTTTTTGATTTTCCATTATGTCATCTTCCTTTTTCAGTTAATATGTTTGCGTCAATTAAAAATTTATTGAATACATTTATTTTTAATATACATTGTAACTTACTTATTGTTTACTAACCAATGTTTGAATTTTTGTTGTCATAATATCTATTGCTACTTTATTACTTCCACCTTCTGGAATAATAATGTCAGCATATTTCTTTGTTGGTTCAATGAATTGATTGTGCATTGGTTTAACAACATTTAAATATTGGTTAATTACCGATTCCATTGATCGACCACGCTCTTTAGTATCACGTACGAGTCGTCTTAGAATTCTTAAGTCTGCATCAGTATCAACGTATATTTTGACATCCATCATATCACGAAGTGTTTTATTTTCTAAAGCAAATATACCTTCTACGATAATAACATCTTTAGGTTCAAATGCAATGGTTTCATTACTTCGTGTATGATTTGTGTAATCGTACGTTGGAACTTCAACTGCATGACCATTACGTAAATCCTTTAAATTTTCAATGAGTAAATCATTGTCAAAGGCAAAGGGATGGTCATAATTTGTTTCAAGACGCTCTTCAAAAGTTAAATGTGATTGGTCTTTATAATAATAATCTTGAGCAAGAAGTGCAACACTATGTCCTTCTAAATTTTTCATGATTTCATTAGTAACTGTTGTCTTACCAGATCCAGAGCCACCGGCAATACCAATAATTGTTGTGTTTGCCATTATCTAATTTCCTTTCTCATCATGTTCTTAGGGTAAATTGGATGATCTACATTAATTTGTACAATTTGAAGTGGATGACGTGCAGCATCTAATTGATTGCCTTCCTCATCGTATATGGCATCAATCACTTGTCTAAAGCTTTCAATTTCAGGTCCAAAGAATTCAATTTCTTGACCAGGTTTAAAGTGATTTCTTTGTTGAATAGTAGCAATTTGTGTTGCCTCATCATAATCTAATACTAATCCACAAAAATCATAAGGTGATTTTTTATTTTGCTGAACACCAAACATTTGCTCTTCATAACCTGGTGTACCTTCAAAGAAAGCTGGCGCTGTATCTCTATTAGCACATTTATCTAATTCTATTAACCATTCAGGATTTATTTTAAAGTGCTCTGGATCTTCAGCATAGGCATCAATTACTTTTCGATAAACTGAAACTACAGTAGCAATATAATGTATCGATTTCATACGACCTTCTATTTTAAGGGAGTCAATGCCAATATCCATCATTTGTGGTATAGATTCGATTAATTTTAAATCTTTAGGACTCATAGCGAATGGGATAACGTCGCCCTCTTGATAATAAAGATCTAAATCACCATCATTATCAACCTCTAACAAATCATAATCCCAACGACAACTTTGACAACACCCTCCTCTATTAGAGTCTCTCGCTGTCATGTGATTACTAAGTGTACAACGACCTGAATAGGCAATACACATAGCACCATGGATGAAAGCCTCAATTTCAATGTCAACATTCTCTTTCATTTCCTTCATTTCCATAGCGCCTGTTTCACGAGCTAATACCACTCGGTCTAATCCTTCTTCTTTCCAGAATTCTACAGCTTTAGTATTAGATAATGATTGTTGTGTTGATAAGTGTATTTCTAATTTTGGTGCAACTTGCTTACAAGTTTCTATGATTAAAGGGTCTGCTACAATAATACCTGTAGCTCCAGTTTTTTCTAATTCAATTAGATACGATTCCAACCCATCAATATTTTCATCATGTGCAATAATGTTAGTAGTCACGTATATTTTAGCATTATATTGATTTGCAAATTCAACGCCTTCTTTAATTTCAGCCATTGTAAAATTATCAGCGTTAGAACGTAGACCATATTCTTGGCCACCTAAAAATACGGCATCTGCACCATAATGAACAGCAATTTTTAATTTCTCCAAATTACCAGCAGGCGCTAATAATTCAGGTTTTTTGATTTTACTTTTTACTTGAGATTGAACGTCAGTTAAAGTTTTCAAGTTTAGCGCCTCCTTTTAATATACGGTTTGTTTATACAAGAATCCTTCGTCAAATGGACGATGTTCTGGTTGAATGTCTTCAATTGGGTCTACTAGCATAAATTTTTCGTCTTCATATGCTTCAGGATCTTCATTGTATAAATCAATCGCTTCTCTGTATTGAGCTGTAACAACGTTGATATATTCTTCACTCTGTAATATACCGTCAATCTTAAATGAATCAATACCAGCTTCAAACAATGGTTCAAGTTCTTCGATTAAACAGATGTCATTCGGAGACATGATATGTGTGCCATTAAAATCCTCAAATACAGGATATTTATTATCACGTTCTTCGTCATAGAGTAATAGTTCACGTTCATCATTTTCACGTTTAATCTTCATTTGTCTATCTTGAAATGTATAATAGTTTCCAAGTAACATCCGTTTAGATTGGAACATACATGTCATCCCATGGACTTGAACTTCAATTTCAACATTTGCATTCTCTTTAATATTTATAATTTCATCTAAGTTTAATTCTCTAGCAAGAAGTGCACGTTTCGCACCGCGTTTACCCCAATAGTTACATTGGAAATAGTTGGTAACAATTGTTTCGGCATCCCAATTTAAAGGTATGGGATTTTGTTGATTTTTTACGTACATAACAACTGCAGGATCCCCAAAGATAATACGATCCACATTGATTTCGTGTAAGAAATTAATGTAGTCTTCCAATGCGTTTAAATGATAGTTATGGAAAATACCATTTACAGCGACATAGATTTTTTTATCATGTTCATGTGCTAATTTAATTGCTTTTTTTATATCTTCTCGATTAAATTCTCCCGGTAATCGTAACCCAAATTTTTGCTCACCAATGACAAAGGCATCCGCGCCAATATCGATTAGTGTTTCTAAATGTGTTAAAGATTTAGGAGTAACGAGTAATTCCGTCATAATTATTCTCCTTTAATTGAAATAGCTAACCCATCATCCATATTGATAAAATTTGTACTGTAATTTTTTTGATTCATTAACCATTCATTAAATTTTTGGACTTTTTTCACCATTTGCTTAACATTTCTGGAACGAACAATATCTATGTTCGATACAAAACCGTGATATAAAACATTATCTGTAATCACTAGTCCACCTTTTTTTAATAATGGTGTATAATATTCAAAAAATTTCTTTGATTGCGCTTTAGCTGCATCAATAAAGATAATATCATATACTTTGTCATCGACTTGACTATATTGCTCTAAGGCATTGCCTTCTATTAATCGTATTTGTGATGTATAACCATAAGTTTCAAAATTTGTTTTAGCTTGCGTAATCATTTTCTCATCACGTTCTATTGTTGTAATTTGAATGTCATCTGATACGGATGCAAAATGCATTGAACTATAACCTATCGCAGTACCAATTTCCAATATATTTTTTGCACCATGGATTCGAATTAATTGTTTGATCATTTCTAGAGATAATCTGTCTACAATTGGTACAGCATTCTCTTCTGCATAGCTTCTTAATGATTCAATCTGATTATCTGTTTTAGATTGTATCTCCAATAAATATTGCTGATTAGCTTCCATTTACTTACTTCCTTTTTTAAGACAAAATGACATTAAAAAATAAACCAGTCTCTATTAAATTAAGTTTTAATCACCGATGACTTATAAATAACCTAAATCAAATGACGTCAACTCATGTGTATAATTGTATGACTGATTTAAATATTTATT
Source organism: Staphylococcus sp. GDY8P85P (assembly GCF_017892405.1). NCBI lineage: Bacteria > Bacillati > Bacillota > Bacilli > Caryophanales > Staphylococcaceae > Staphylococcus > Staphylococcus sp. GDY8P85P. The sequence goes on from NZ_JAESLA010000015.1 coordinate 56,203, forward strand.
AAAATACTTGTCTAGTTATAAGAATTTAACTTTAAATATTTTATCACATATTTGATTGTAAATTAAGGTGTAACAAGTAAAAAAACATGATTTTGTCAATCAAAAAGGAGCAGAAAAGAATGGCTCTTCGTCAAATCGG